>CAZXUM010000117.1:0-1028 GCA_964644005.1 uncultured Candidatus Saccharibacteria bacterium | reverse complement strand
GTCGTACATCGTGCCCATATAATTTTTCTGCGAGAGGGAAGAAATTTCGCACTTTTTTCATCTTTCCCATGCCGATAAGCGATTTGCCCACTTTCGATTGTTCCGAAACCTGGATTTTCTTTCCATTCAGAAAAGCGCCACCATCTTTTTCTGCGGAAAAAAGCCGGTCCATGAACGGATCGTAAATGACGCTAACGATTGGCACGCCGTTCTTGGTGAGCGCGAGCGCGAAAGTAGCTGTCGGGATGCCGTGCGCAAAATTATGCGTTCCATCGACCGGGTCACATATCCAGACGTACTCGCTGTTATTTCGGACATCCCCGCCTTCTTCCGAAAGGATACTGTGCGAGGGATAGGCATGCTTAAGTTCCTTCAAAATGAGTGCGTTGATATCGAGGTCAGTCTTGGTGACCGGTGTCGCATCATCTTTCCACTCCTTTTTCATGTTGAGGGAGAAATTTGTGCGCATGATCTTGCCGGCCTTTTCGGCAAGTGCCTGGGCAGTGGTCAGATAAGGGGAGACCTTCATGAAATTGCATTGTACCTGAGGCATTTGAGAAAGCGATGAAGAATAATGTTCTAGTGCAATAAAGATATTTCGCACTAGGTCTGTGTTACTATCCATCTATGGCATTCGTTTCTTTGTTACGGTATCCGAAAAAGAGCCATAGGAAGCTGGTAAATCTCCCGGGCGCTTCTGATACTCTCGCCGAATTCTTCGGTATCATGCTAGGTGACGGTGGCATAAATAATGCTTGGCAAGCGAATGTGACGCTTAATACAGAAGCTGATGCGGCGTACATAGAATTCGTTAAAAAGATGATGCAAACGTTATTCCATGTTAGTCCGCGAATAATGCACAGAACAACTCGAAAAGCATCTATAGTTTCGCTTGCGAGCACCTCGGTCGTGGATTTCTTGGTGGACAAGGGCTTGCCGCGAGGAAATAAGCTTGCGCAAGGACTGCGCATTCCTGATTGGATTCTTGGCAGGAAAACATATAAGATGGCTTGCGTGCGGGGGTTGGT
>CAZXUM010000116.1:0-1031 GCA_964644005.1 uncultured Candidatus Saccharibacteria bacterium | reverse complement strand
CTGTGCGGACCATCCGCATCAGCCAGAGTGCCACGACGGCTCCGAGTGTCGCGACGAGGAGGCTGTAGAGGTTCAAGCCTGTAACTCCTGCGTTACCGAAGGTGTTGAAGACGAGTCCGCCGATAAGCGCTCCCACGACGCCGACTATGACATTCCCAAGGATGCCCTGAGATCCGTCGGTGCCCATAACGAGCGATGCAATCCAACCTGCGATTCCACCAAGGACGAGAAATGCGATAATACCCATACGATTAAGCTGTTATCCCGGACCTGTCTGACCGAACAGGGCCTAATGAACGCATCGTACCGACTCGGCATGGAGGGATGATGAAGATAGCCGCGTACACTTCATTTGATTCCAATCTGTGTCACGTATGCTTGCCTGCGTGAAGATCGCCCAAGTGGCCCCCATAGTAGAACGCGTACCGCCGAAGAAATACGGCGGTACCGAACGTATGGTGCACGCACTTACCGAAGAGCTCGTCCGACGCGGTCACGAAGTGACGCTCTTCGCGAGCGGGGATTCCGTTACATCGGCTACGCTCCGATCCGTGTATCCACGCGGCATCCGCGAAGCGAAAATGAAAGACATCTATGGACTCAACCCATGGACGCTTCTGAATCTCGGGCTGGCATACGAATTGCAGGACCAATTCGATATCATCCACGATCACCTCGCGCCGATAAGTTTGCCGATCGCCAATCTCGCAAAGACGCCGGTCGTGATGACAATGCACGCGGCTTTCGATGCGGAGACACGCAAGCTTTTCCAACAACTGCAAGGGCCCAATATCGTGACGATTTCCGAAGCTCAGATGTATTCGCTGCCGAGTCTCAATCATGCAGGTACGGTGCACAACGGTCTTGTCATGGATCACTATCCATATGGCGCCGAGATGGGCGAGTATCTACTCTTTGTCGGTCGCATCTCGCGCGAGAAGGGAGTGCACGTCGCGGTCGAGGTCGCGCAGCGCCTCGATCTGCCATTGATCCTCGCGGCGAAGGTGGATCCGCATGACCAGGCGTATTTC
>CAZXUM010000115.1:0-1035 GCA_964644005.1 uncultured Candidatus Saccharibacteria bacterium | reverse complement strand
ATAATCGTGACATGTACAGAACGCGCACAGACCATCCTTCCGGGTGGTTTTTTTATAAAGAAAAACAGCATATGGTACTAGTACCATATGCTGTTATTTTTATTACTCAACAATTCAACCTGAAGCCTTTGCAAGAAAATCCCGCTTGAGCATCCGGGCTATCCATATTTTGTTGTCCTTACCCGTTTTCTCAGGAGAATTCGGTAATGTTAGTTGGTGTTTAAATACCAACCCGCCGGTTAACTTCACCGATTCTTCAATCAGCTGCACGAGGTACCCGATACTGCCGGTATTTTGTGCCGACCAGTTAAGACCGAGCACGCCGCCACGTTTCGGAATTTTTCCATCAGCAAGCTTTCCTGGCTTACTTCGAACAACAAGGTCTGTTACAACGAAGTGCGTGCCGAAGCGTAAAAGACGGGCATTGATACGCTTTCGATCGAGTTGTTGCTGTGCTGCCATACGCCTTTGCATGAGGCGCTTGGCACTGTTGCGTTTATGCCATGCGCACGAACCTTTGACACACGCTTTAAGGCGTGCGCAGACGGCATCAATTTTTGGTTGCCAATATTTATCGGCCCTCCAAAGATCGATCACCTCCTCACCCGCGTGATGCACAACTCCAATCGACGAAGCACCAAGTGAAACGTACACAGCCGTGTCAGCAGAGAACTGCTGCCGCACACCCGCTCGCACTTCATATGCAAGCGATACCCAATAGGTACCCGTCTTACTTACGTCGCGCAGATCTCGTTTCAGAGTGAATTTCTTTATGCTCACTGCTTCTTTCAGCTTATGCTGCTGAAATTCTGGAATCGGAAAGCGGAAACGCATCTCTGGCGCTAATTTTGGAAGCAACAGCTCAAAAGACGTCCTTTCCGATGACGAATCTGTAACCTTGAATCCGCCGCGACCGGGAATTTCATGAAAAAATCCAGGGTCACGTTCCCGTGATGGCGGACGAGCGTCGATGTCGCCATGCTTTCGCAAGACTCCAAAGGACTTCATCGCCCCATCAAGAGCGTCAAGTGTTTC
>CAZXUM010000114.1:0-1062 GCA_964644005.1 uncultured Candidatus Saccharibacteria bacterium | reverse complement strand
AATCCAAGGTAGACCTGCCACTGTCGATCGCCTTTTCTAAAACACAACGCGGTGAGCGATGCGAGCAGTGCACCGGCAGTGAGCATGAATACCGTGTCCGATTCAAATCCTTGGCCGATCAATGC
Organism: uncultured Candidatus Saccharibacteria bacterium; assembly: GCA_964644005.1. Lineage (GTDB taxonomy): Bacteria > Patescibacteriota > Minisyncoccia > Phycocordibacterales > CAZXUM01 > CAZXUM01. The sequence goes on along the minus strand of CAZXUM010000114.1, from coordinate 937 downwards.
TGTCATAGGAACGTTAGAAAACAACGCACTCAGGAGTGACACCGCAACGAGCGCCCATAATCCCACAATAATGAGACTCCGTGGCACTCGTACGACACGATCAGACCATGCGTGCGCGAGGTAGGCAGCCAAGGCGATAAAGACCGCAAGGAGCACGAGTCCGGCTTTTGCTGACACTAACGGGAGAACGCTCCCTGGCAAAAAAGCTACTGGCAAGAGGACAATACCGGCAATGAGGGCCCAGGTGCTAATTCGTTCAAGTGCATGTGCATTCATAAATCGTGTCGTGAAATTACCAATAATATAGAGGAAGTATAGTGGAAAATGGAGCTATAAACAAATACCTACAAACAAATGGGTGGGCGGTACAGGATTCGAACCTGTGACATCAACAACGTCAATGTTGTGCTCTACCAACTGAGCTAACCGCCCAAAAACGAAGGTCACTCTTTCGCTTTATCTAACCTATCAAATCGTAGTCCTTTAACAATGAAGTACACCACCGCAGCAACGACAACAAAGTTAATGAGATCGCTCAGAAATTTTCCATACGTAATAGTTGCACCACCAACCATAATCGAGGCATCCGCGAGTGACTTAACTTTTGATAATCCAATACCAAGAATTGGGTTAACTAAGTTAGTAACAATTGATGCCACCATTGCTGAAATAGCACCACCGAGGATAAAACCAACTGCTAAACCGACAACCCCCTGCGTGCGCAAAAAATTAATGAACCCTCTCATGACAGCATCCTATCAGCTTTTTTTTGAAAAATCGAGCATGCGCATCTGCAGTGTCGCCTCGCACGTTTTGCGCGTGTGCGGGTCGAGAATGTCACAAAATTCTTGGGCCTGGGTACCCAGTTTTGGACCCCAAAAATCAACCACAACATTGAGCGCTCCTTTGATACATTTTTGATAGTACGGGCTAGTTA
>CAZXUM010000113.1:0-1138 GCA_964644005.1 uncultured Candidatus Saccharibacteria bacterium | reverse complement strand
AGATAAGAATTACCATTTCTTATCAGTTGCTACTGTAGTAAATAGTTAACCAAGTTCTCATCAAAAATAAATAAAGAAAATATAAAACCGCCATTGCTGGCGGTTTTATATTTCAAATTCACCACTTGATACTGAGGTATTACCTTTTTATTGTGAGTGTGTCTATATTGTGGCGCCGCATCGGAATGCGGCACCCTACAAAAATCAAAACCGCCGTAAGGCGGTTGGATTTTTGTGGAGATGGCGGGAATCGAACCCGCGTCCAAACGAAGTTGGTGAAAGCATCTACGATGTGTAGGTAGTTCCTCGGTGCACGAGGCACCGTTTGAGCGCCGATGATATGAAACTAACAAGATTCATCAGTGCCGAGCCATGCGTGTCGGAGTACAGGTATGGCGAATTGTACTCCCAGCTCAAGATATAACAGGCACTACGTTTCGCTTGAGTACCGAAACGCACCTGGCCCTCAGCTAACTAAAAGTTAGGCGAAAGCGAATGCGCCAGCAAAGTACGGAGACTTTACTGATGCACGTGCAGAATTGTTTGCACTTAGGGTTACCACACGAGTAGGAGTAAGTGGCATGCTCCACATCGCACCATCACGCGAACGATCGCTTGTCGAAGCCGATCATCCCCAATATTATCTTTTCAAAGTTCTTTGAATATCTCGGTCGCTCTCGCGTTTCATGATTGTTTGGCGCTTATCGAATTTCTTCTTTCCGCGCGCAACAGCGATGCCAACCTTGATATTCGGACCCTTACTATACATTGAAATTGGCACTATAGTCAAGCCGTCCTGTGCTTCTTTTGCAGCAAGTTCGCCGAGTTCTTTTCGAGAGAGGAGCAGGGTGCGTCGTTGGTTTGGATCGTAGCCTTCGGGGGTGTTTTTTTCTTGGTATGCGGGGATGTATGCGTTCATCAAAAAAGCCTCCCCGCCGCGAATAGTTACATAGGCACCTTCAAGAGATCCGCGTTTGGCGCGAATTGTTTTTACCTCGTGTCCGGCAAGTTTTATGCCTGCTTCGTAGGTTTCGAGGAGCTCGAAATTGAACTTTGTTTTTGGATTATCGATCAAATACGGCATGCGTTCATCATAACAGAGAATTGTGGTATGATGCCCCCACTATGGCATCAACAC
>CAZXUM010000112.1:0-1176 GCA_964644005.1 uncultured Candidatus Saccharibacteria bacterium | reverse complement strand
TATCAACATATGCCTTAAGTGCCGCGCTCTCGGGCTCTGAAAATGCTGCAGTACCGCCGCTCACTGTTTTATTTTGCCATTTGCCGCTCGCTTGCCAATCACAATCGAAGTTGCGATTGAGATCAACGGTGCTTCCGTTAAAGCGACCAGCGATGAGTGTCGTTTGATTCTTTGTTACATCTGAAGCAGTAAAACGACCACTTGTATCAGCAACTTTTTGGAGACCGTCAGGATTGAATACTGGAATAACCGTTACCTTAACATTCGCAGGGACAACTTCGGGATTCTCTTTGAGGTAGTCAATCATTTCGAAGGCAACGAGTGCAGTGTTCCATGAGTAGCCGCCGTGGATGCCACCGACAAAGAGTAGTTCGGTGCTGCCGGTACCAAAGTGGTACGCAACAATATCGCGCTTCTGGACTGAAGTACCAATGACTGTTTCAGGCTTATTTTCTTGAGTCATCTGCCCTGTTGACGTTGCGGGGGCTACACCGGTAGGAGTCGGTGTTTCGGGACCTGGCGTTGCTGGAGCTGGCATCCGCATCAATACGTAGAATCCGATCGCTGCTGCAACTATGATAACGAGTATAATGATGATTTTTTTCATATCATCTCATTTTATCACACAGCCTGTTGAGCGGTACTCTTGCCCTTATATGGCTCGTGTGTCATACGCCCAACGCAAGAGCGCTTGGCGTTGGTGAAAGCCTCGGCACCTAGCTCAATGAGAACATTCGGGTTAGGAGTTGCACGACCGTCTTTCGGATGACTGATAATAGAAATATCCGCAACGAATACATCGGCGGCAGTAATTTTAGCGAAGATCGTCGAAGCAATATCTGGCGCACCTGCCACACCTTGAGTGTCACGATCAACCACAGGTTCAACAGCAACAGTGTTATCAGAAGCAATAGCAGTAGCCACATTTTCGAGTGCATCCTGAATAAACCCTCTGTTCGTAGGATTTGGAAGATCGGACTGCCATGAATAAAATATGACTCTGCGCATGAGGTGTAGTGTACAAAACTTCTTTTGTTAAGGAAAATCAACCCCGCTAGGAATAGCGGTTTGAAACTTGACGACCTACGATAAGTGCTCTGTTGAGCCCTCTCGGCCTCTCTCCTCCCACTACCCCTCAAGTAGGACACTACTCATTTCTAAATAATACCTCGACGG
>CAZXUM010000111.1:0-1190 GCA_964644005.1 uncultured Candidatus Saccharibacteria bacterium | reverse complement strand
CAAGTGCCTATGTGGCCCGTTGCGCGCACAAGTTTTATGGTCTTTTTCTCCCACGATTTGTACCCACGCCTCGCAACTCCGGCACTGTCACGCAGTAGAAACCTCACGTTCAACCAAGCCCAGTATGCGATCGCGAGCGTTCTTGTAGTGAATGTTATTTTCGGGTAGGCGGGTTGAGCCAAAAATAGTAACCGTTTTTGGCATGTTCTTAATGAAGGCAAATCCTCGTTTGAACTCATCATCAATGCGCATAATGCGCTCAGCAGTAGATTTCTCAAGTTCGTTGATCGTGAGGGGTTCGAATGGAATTTTTTTGTCAGGTTGTGTAGTATTGATCATGCAGAAAGTATATCATGCACATATGAAATTTTTTTTCACCGTTATTATCCTTGCAGTTATCGGCAGCGTCGGCTTTTTTGCGTATCGTATGCAGTATCGAACAGACGATGTTGTACCTGTTCAAACAACTGAAACGGCTCAAAACAACACCCAATCTACTACTAATCAACAATCAGAACCTATGAATACACCTATCGCCCCAGAAACAGATTCACAGAAATTAGAAATAACTGACCTTGTTGTTGGTACTGGCGTTACTGCAGAAAAAGGCAAGACCGTAAGCGTTCATTACACGGGTACTCTTATCAACGGTACGGTGTTTGATAGCTCAATTCCTCGTGGTCAACCATTCGTATTTCCGCTTGGCGCAGGTCGAGTTATTAAGGGATGGGATGAAGGGGTCGTTGGTATGAAAGTTGGCGGCAAACGAAAACTCGTCATTGGTTCTGACCTTGCATACGGCCCAGATGGCTACGGCCCAATTCCAGCAGCAGCAACACTCGTTTTTGAGGTTGAATTGCTCGGTGTGCAGTAATGGCACTTCCACTCTCGTTTACGATAGAACAAGAACTAGCAAATGGTCTTGGGCGTGTGGGTACCTTGCGTACACCACACGGTGTTATTCAGACTCCGGCATTTGTGCCAGTGGCAACGCAAGCAACAATTAAATCGCTTACGCCAGAACAAGTTGCTGCAACAGGAGCTCAAGTAGTGCTGGCAAACACGTACCATTTATATTTGCAGCCGGGAGATTCGGTTGTTGCAGCTGCTGGTGGACTGGGGAAGTTTATGCACTGGCCGGGTCCGACAATGACGGACTCAGGCGGTTTTCAGGTGTTCTCGCTGGGTGC
>CAZXUM010000110.1:0-1195 GCA_964644005.1 uncultured Candidatus Saccharibacteria bacterium | reverse complement strand
ACTCTCTCCCCATGGACATCGCGACGATACTGCCATATGTGCAGGTCGCCCTATCGATCCTCCTCATGCTCTGCATCGTCTTGCAGCGCACCGGAGCATCGCTCGGAGGCGCTTTCGGTGCTGACAACTTCAGCACCGGTTTCCACACGCGCCGGGGTTTTGAAAAGACCCTCTTCCGCGCTACCATTGTCCTTGCCGTACTCTTCGCACTGTCAGCACTGTTGCACCTCTTTATCTAGCTAGTCTCGCGCGCCATCGGCGTGCCGCAGGATACGCTCCTGCCAGTTCTTCATGCCATTTGAGAACGAATCCCCTGCACCAGCAGATCCCGTACATACACCTCCGCGCCGCACGTTCTTTCGCGGGCTGAATGCACTATTAGTATATTTCTCTCCATCGGAGCGACTTCTCCTCTACACCCTAACCCTTGTGCTTGGTCTTTCAGCATTTGCGCTGGTCGGGCACGCCAACGACCGCATTTCGACCGAAGTGCCGACAGAAGGCGGTGAAATCGTTGAAGGCGGCGTCGGAACACCCCGATTCGTGAACCCTGTCCTCGCCGTAACGCCTACGGACGAGGATCTCACTATACTCGTGTATTCGGGACTCGTGCGCGCCGTCAATGGTTCGTTTGTGCCCGACCTCGCAGAGCGATTTGAAATTTCTGAAGACGGAACGACCTATACTTTTCATCTGCGCGATGGCCTCGTTTTCCACGATGGAACGCCGCTCACCGCCGAGGATGTGCTCTTTTCCGTCGCCCTTGCACAGAATCCGGACGTCAAAAGTCCGAAGCGCGCCGATTGGGATGGCGTCGTAGCAAACGCACCTGATTCGCGCACGGTCGTTTTTACCCTTCCGCACGCATACGCTCCTTTTATCGAGATTGCCACGCTTGGGATTCTTCCTGAAGAGCAGTGGAAGGACGTCGCTGCGAGCGAGTTGCCGTTCCATGCACTGAACACGCGGCCTATTGGTAGCGGGCCATATGCGCTCCACGACGTAGAGCTCGACCCCGCTGGTGCACCATTGGAGTACAAGCTCCGCGCTTCGCCGAGCTTTGCTCTGGGCGAACCACATATCACCCGCATCACCTACCGCACCTTTCCCACCGAAGATGCGCTCTTCGCAGCGTTCGACGATAACGACATCAGTAGCTTCCTCCCTGGACTCGATACCTACATCTGTGAGTGTC
>CAZXUM010000109.1:0-1225 GCA_964644005.1 uncultured Candidatus Saccharibacteria bacterium | reverse complement strand
GCTTCATCGACGTACATCAAATCCAGCGGTTCAGAAAAACGAGTACCCAGACTAAAAATATTTCCTACCTCAACAGCTTTTTTTTCAACCAGCGTATCGCGTGAGAGGCCGAGTTCTGTGAGTACCGCATCAGTGAGCACTTCTTTATTTACAGCAATTTTTTTTGTTTCATCAACGTAGATAGTATCTTCACCGGCATCGCTGATTGTTTGAAATTCATGTGAAAATTGACTGAAAATACCACCAGAAGCAAAGGTAAGCACCGTTGACGCACCGAGGCCAATGCGATCAAAAATACGAACGTAGGCCGCTTGTACTGCTGCATAGAGCGTTGCATGCTCCTCAGTACTGCGTGCAAACGAATACAAATCTTTCATTAAAAATTCTCGTCCACGCATGACGCCACTTTTAGCTCGCGCTTCATTGCGAAACTTTGTTTGAAATTGATAGGCCATGCGCGGCAAATCACGGTACGAGGATATGTGATTTGTCATCAGTGCAGTAATCGGTTCTTCGTGGGTAAATCCCAAACCAACCTCAGTACCATTTTTTAACGTCGATTTAAACCAGTTGTCGACAATCGCGTCATCCCAGCGGTTTGTTTTTTCCCAGAGTGATTTTTCTTGCAGTGTTGCAAGATGCAATTCATACCCACCAATAGCATTCATCTCTTCACGAATAATCTGAGTGATATTGTGCATCACTCGAACGCCGAGCGGAAGCATCGAGTACACACCCGCCATATCCTTATGTACAAATCCTGCACGAATGAGGAGCTGCGCATTTTTTGCAACTTCATCTTTTGGTGCTTCGCGGCGGGTTTTAGTGAAGAGGAGTGATTGTTTCATGAACACCTAAAACAAATTGACAATATCTTTGTATGTCACCGCAACCATCAAGAGCAGCAGCAGAGCGAATCCGACAGTGTTCACCGTGTTGGTTATTGCTGGCTTAATGCGGCGGCGAGTCACGGCTTCAATGAGTACAAAGAGTACTCGTCCACCATCGAGCGCAGGAAACGGAATGAGGTTAATGACACCCAAGTTAATTGAGATCAGCGCCGTAAATGAGAGTAGATATACCAGTCCGAGCGTTTGTGCATCGCCTACCATACCCGCAATACCAATTGGTCCTGTTACTTCAGAAAATGTGCCCGCACCAGTAAAGAGATGCTGCAAGAAAGTGACCAGCCCCTCTGCAACAGCAACGGTTAAGCGCCAAGTGA
>CAZXUM010000108.1:0-1330 GCA_964644005.1 uncultured Candidatus Saccharibacteria bacterium | reverse complement strand
ATATAATGTTGCTAAGAATATAGTAATTACTTTCATTTGTAAAGTAATTGACTTCATGATATGGTCGCGGTATGTTACGAACTCGAACACAACAACGAAACCTTTGTACACATTGTCCGATTGCTAAGAGCGCGCACATTGTTGGTGACTCGATCGTCCTCATTATTATTCGTGAGCTTTTTAAGGGATCAAAACGCTTTGGTAGTATTGTCGAAGTGCTCGTAGGAGTAAGCACTCGTACCATTACCGCAAAACTACGAAAAATGGAAAAAGAAGGTCTCGTCGAAAGAAAAGAGTATCATGAAAAACCTCCTCGAGTAGAGTACTCACTCACCACAAAAGGTAAGGGGCTTACGGGGGTTATTGCCGCTCTCGCGGTCTATGGTAAAAAATATTTGTAGGAGTAACGGTAGGAGTAAAGATAGGCATGAATAATCACTAGCACGCATGAGCAATTGCTAAGCTCTGCACTTGAGTAAACCCCGCAGCGCGAAGTGTTGTAACTGCCTCTTGCATCGTTGTTCCGGTGGTGTAGACATCATCGAGCACAATAATGAGCTGCGATTTTTTTAGTGTTGCTGCGGTAGTGGTATTAACGGAAAAACACTGCTCGAGTGATCGTATGCGTTCGACCCGATCCTTCGTTGTTTGACTCTTGCGATGTTTACTGCGAACAAGGAGCTGTGTACACACGTGTATTTTTTGATCCATGCGCTGGGATGCGTGCACCACCACTTCAACTTGGTTGTATCCACGCTCGCGTCTACGCTGTTTTGATATGGGAATAGGCACAATGAGCGCATTAGCAACAGCGAGGTGGGGAGCGAGCACCGTCCCGAGCATTTCTGTGATACGTGCATTGCCGAAGTACTTTACTTCCTGCACGGCGGTACTCACCAGTGGATCGTGGTATTCGAAAAGTGCTACACCGTGTGTACATCGAGGTACTGCTGCTACAAACTCTGCCGCCGACATACCTTCAATGTGTGCCACGTGCGGAGATACGGGAAACAGATAATCGCCAACCAGGCGAAAAAGCCACGTCGCAGCGTTCATAACGAGTTGGATGATGGCGCCCATCACGGTATACTAGAACAAACACCTAAAATGTTTCTCAAAAACTTATTTAAAAAAGATAGTGAGACGGCACTCGGTATCGACATCGGGACGTCTTCAATAAAAGTAGTTCAATTACGCAGAAAGGGCGGTAAGGCTGTGCTTGAAACGTACGGAGAACTTGCTCTCGGCCCCTACGCAAATACTGATATTGGACGTGCCACCAATCTTACCTATGACGTTCTGAGCAAGGCACTCGCTGATGTGATTAAAG
>CAZXUM010000107.1:0-1348 GCA_964644005.1 uncultured Candidatus Saccharibacteria bacterium | reverse complement strand
ATATTATTCTCGGACAAATCTTGAATTCACTACAATTGCCTGGCGACTCGATTGGTGAAAAATTAAAAGCAGTTGAACCGAGCGATTTCGTAACGATCGAAAATGCATGGGAAGCACACAAAATTCGCAATCAAGTTGCCCATAGCGGTGGAGAGTTTCTTATTTCAGAACGAGAGGCGAAGCGAGTCGTTGCGCTGTATGAGTCGGTGTTTCGGGAGTTCGACTATATCTAAATGCGAATACTGAGGTGTAAGTGGGTGTCGGGGGTGAGAATCGAACTCACGACCTTGGGCTTATGAGTCCCACGCTCTAACCAACTGAGCTACCCCGACATAAAATCGATTGTACGCATATGTTGACGAAAGGGCAAGAGATAGGCAGTATGCCGCTAGGAGGTATATATGCCAAAAGAACCCGTTCGACCCGCGTGTGCTACTCGTGCAGCTGTTGCGGTAAAAGTCTTTGAAATTGTAGAAGAGCACTTTACGTTGTCGTGGAAGAATCCGGTCACTCGAAACACTCGATTCAAAGAAGATCTTACTATAGACGATCTCGACATTGTCGAATTAGAGTTTTTGATCGAGGACATCTTTGGCCAGGCGGTTCCTGACAAGGGAATTGAGTACATGAAAACAGTCGGGGAGCTTGTCGATTGTGTCTGTCAGCTCCTCGCGATCTAGTGTGGTAACGGATATTCGTGTTCCGGGGGCCGGAATCGCACCGGCAATCTCGAGGTTATGAGCCTCGCGAGTTACTGTTACTCCACCCCGGGGTAGGGCTCCAGTCTACACCATGAGACTAAAGTTGCAAATACGAGTGACAGGAGTATACTCTTTGAGTCTGTCCAGCGTGCACGAAGGAGTGTGCGTGTCTGTAACCGGAGACAGAGTTCATTTCTTTCAGGGAGTCGCCTATGATCAGGCGCAAGAAAGACTGCGATCGTGATGGCCATGTCACTCTTCAGGCTCAAACGGGCCTACCTGACTTCATCCTTGCAGATGATGTTGGCGAAGATGAACAGCCCCCGCACTCAAACGCGTGTGGGTCAATCCCCGCACCAAGCCATCGTCGGAGGATACTATCATTACCTTCCGATTTCGATGGTTCACAAGTGAGGACCACGTTCTAGTTTTATGATGACACCGGAGGTGTCACACAATTTGAGGGAGCCGATACGCGCGTCGGCTCCTTTTTTATTTCTTGTATCCAGGCGGTCTTTTTGCTACAGTACTGGCTACTGCGGCCGTAGCTCAACTGGTTAGAGCACTCGCCTGTAACGCGAGAGGTTGCCGGTTCAAGTCCGGTCGGCCGGGCAGAATAGTATATCCTTGTACTCAATCGCAACACA
>CAZXUM010000106.1:913-1362 GCA_964644005.1 uncultured Candidatus Saccharibacteria bacterium | reverse complement strand
TCCATAGCAAATGCAATGTTTTCGTAGGCAGTGAGGTGCGACAACAAGCGAAAATCTTGAAAGATAGTACCAATGCGGCGGCGGACCTTATTGATTTGATTACGACGAAGGGCGTGGATATCGTGTGAACCAAAATAGACCGTGCCACCAGTTGGACGTTCTTCAGCAAGGAGCATTTTTAGGAGTGTGGTTTTACCCGCCCCTGAGTGGCCTACTATTGATACAAATTCTTTCGGTTCTACTGAAAACGTGATGTCGTCGAGGGCAATAGTATCGCTGTTGTACTGTTTTGAAACGCGATCAAAGTAAATCATCTGGTTTAGTATACCAGATTTTTCTCAGCAGCAAGGAATTCGTCGAGATTGCCCTCCAATACCGGCTCAATAGTGCGAGTTTCCACGTTTGTACGGTGGTCTTTTATCATTTTGTAGGGGTGAAAGACGTACGAC
>CAZXUM010000106.1:0-903 GCA_964644005.1 uncultured Candidatus Saccharibacteria bacterium | reverse complement strand
AATCTGGTTACCCCAGTCAATCGATGTTGTTGAGCTAATAGACAAGCCCTTCTCTTTCGCACGACGTTCATCTTCTTGCAGTTTGTAGAGTTTGCCGGTGAGCAGCTTGAGCGCCAACTCTTTGTTTTGAGCTTGTGAGCGTTCGGTTGCCACATGCACCGCGATGTTTGTGGGGATATGCACTGCGCGCACCGCCGTTTCGCGCTTGTTCACATTTTGCCCACCTGGTCCTCCCGCTTTAGCAAACTCGATGCGAATCTGGACTTCAGGAATTTGAAAATCCGCACCACTGCCAATTTTTTCAAATTTTGGAATAACTTCAACGAGCGAGAACGATGTTTGTCGCAAATTTTTTGAGTTGAACGGTGAGAGACGCACTAAGCGGTGCACGCCAGATTCGTTTTGGAGAATACCGTAGGCACCTGCGCCTGATACTTCAAACGACACGTTTCGATAGCCGTTGTGATCATTTGGAGATTCACTAATAATGCTCGTTTTCCACCCTTGGCGTGCTGCGTATTTTCGATACATATCAAAAAGAATGCGCGAGAAATCCTCAGCATCATCACCTCCAGCACCTGAGAAAAGAGTGATCACGGCACTGCCTTTGTCATATTTGCCACCGATGCTGCCGTCACGCTCAGCCTTGAGATCAGCGATGCGCTTAATAATGTCCTGGGCTTTTTGTTTGTCCTGCCAAAAATCAGGTCCTAGCATTTCTTGCTCGAGGGCTTCGATGTGAATATCTATTGGGAGTTGCTGCGGTTTGTGCGGTTCGTTATCTGCCATAGGCGTATCATATAGTGTTTTTGGAGACTAACAAAATTGCATTAGGGGAATTACAGAGGTAAAAAAACCACCCGGAAGGATGGTCTGTGCGCGTTCTGTACATGTCACGATTAT
>CAZXUM010000105.1:0-1389 GCA_964644005.1 uncultured Candidatus Saccharibacteria bacterium | reverse complement strand
CAAGAACAGTGCCCGTTGAATACTTCCCTTCTTTGTTTCGCGCAAATGCGCCGTAGTAGTACGTTTTATTTGTTTGCACTGGAGTGTCTGCAGTAAACTCAGCGAATCCTTCGTACACCACTCGTCCATCGAGATAATCACGCGGGTAGCCGCGTTCCGAACGCACAATGCGCACGCCGTCAAACCAGTCACCGACCGGATGTTTCCACGACAACATATTTGATGTTGGTGACTGAAAGTATCCGCGAAACTGTGTAGGGTTTGCCGGAAATGTTACCTGTTGGGTCGCTAATGTTTTAAATGATCCAATAACAATTGGTCCGTAAAAACCACGGACATTCTTCACCTGGATCATGAAGTAGTAGGCTTGATTTGGAAACAGGCTACTCAGTACAACTGAGTGTTGGAGACCGTAGGATGACTCTGAGAGCACGCCAATTTCGTAGTCATCGGTTGTTCCCCAGTAGAAGGTTGAGAGGGCTTGTGGGCTGGTTACCCAGGTGATTGTGGCGCCAGTCACCGTTGGAATAATGGTGAGCTGAGTTACTATTGGCAGCGGAATATGCGACGAACCACTTGATCCACCGCCGCCAGTGGGAGTACTTGGTGGCGAAACAAATGGACAATCGAGCGGACAACTCGCTGTCGTCTCACCAATGCCAGCCTCGCAAATACCATTGTTGTTACATCCAGTAACCGTCAGCTGCACCTGTACTTGATCAGCGACTTGGAAAGTATCTGAGATATCAGCTGATGTTATTGTGGTCGCAAAAAATACAGCGCACACCGCGAGTATTCCACACATGAGCAGACGACGTACGTACATACGTCTTATCTTACAATGTTACTGCCGTAACGATAAGTGTCGCTTGGTATGTTCCCGAGTCTTGGATATGCGCTGTTCCTGATTCTGCCTGTAATCGGAGCGTGGTTGCTGTTCCTGACGGATGGTTGCTACCAGTACTTTGTGCAATGGTTGTATTTGTGGTGGTAAAGGGATCCCAACATTTATTTACGGTATCAGACGCACCGGTGTTACAACTCGCACCGTTGTCTTTATACCGTGCAACAATATCTGTTCCTTCTGGTGAAAATCCGAATTCTGACGTGGTGTTTGCAATTGCAAAGGTGTAATCAGGGCTAGCCCCCTTCAGCGTGTAATCGGCAAAAAAAGCACCACCGGTTGTTGCCTGGAGTGCAGGGGAACTGGTTGCCTTTACACTCAGTGCGTAACCAGCAAAGTTATCGGTTAACACTGTCCACTCAATGGTGGTAACACCGCTGCCTCCGGTGAGGCCGTTAATGCTCGGCAGCGTTCCGTCTGCGGGGGCGGTAATTGAAATGAAACTTACATTCATTTGCTGGTACCCCGCTAGCATGACGTAGTTG
>CAZXUM010000104.1:0-1397 GCA_964644005.1 uncultured Candidatus Saccharibacteria bacterium | reverse complement strand
CGAACCAGATGATCAACGCCCGTGTTAAGGGTGTCGAATTTATTGCGGTAAATACTGATGCTCAAGATTTGCATCACTCTCTCGCGAAAAAGAAAATTCATATTGGTAAAAACGTTACCAAAGGACTCGGCGCTGGTATGAACCCTGATGTCGGTCGTCGTGCTGCCGAAGAAACTCGCGAAGAAATTGCTGAAGCTCTCAAAGGCGCAGACATGGTATTTCTCGCCGGAGGTGAAGGTGGCGGCACATGTACTGGTGCTGCTCCTATTGTTGCAAAGGTTGCAAAAGAAATGGGCGCACTTACCGTTGCTGTTGTTACCAAACCATTCTTCTTCGAAGGTCAACAGCGTATGCGTTTTGCTGAACAAGGTATCGAAGAACTCCGCGGCTCAGTCGACGCTATCATCATTATTCCAAACGACCGTATTCTCTCAACAGTCAGCAAAGAGACCACTGCACGCCAAGCGTTCATGATGTGCGACGAAGTATTGAAACAGGCAGTTGAGGGTATCTCAGATTTGATCACTTCACCCGGTGCTATCAACGTCGACTTTGCCGATATTCGCGCCGTTCTCGAAAATGCAGGTTCTGCGCTCATGGGAGTTGGTGGTGCTACCGGCGAAAAGCGTGCCGAAGAAGCAGCGAAAGCGGCAATCAATTCCCCACTCCTCGATGTCTCTATCGACGGTGCACGCGGCGTACTCTTCTCTATCGCTGGCGGTGAAGATCTCACCATGTTCGAAATTCAGGACGCAGCAAAAGTTATTACCGAATCTGTCGATCCAAATGCCAAAATTATCTTTGGTATGATCCGCGACGAAAAGCTCAAAAAGGGTGAAATCCGCGTTACCGTTGTTGCGTCGGGCTTTCCTGAACACGTACTCGGCAACCGCCGTCCACCGCAGATACCAGCAGCTGCACCCGTCAACAATTCTTCATACGCAGCGCCAATGCCTGTAGCTGCTGCTCAAGCACACGAAGACCGTGAAGATCGCAAGGGTCGCATCTTTAATTCATTCTCATCACCATCACCGCAATCAATGCCTGCTCCAGTTAAAGAATCAAAGCCAGTTGAAGAAAAGAAAGCAGCACCTGTTGCGGATGACTCCGATGACGATTGGGGTGCTATTCCTGCATTTTTGCGCCGATCTAAAATTAAATAATACGGTGTGGTACACTAGGACTTTATGAGTATTCTCGATCTCATTGTTATTGGTGGCGGCCCGGCAGGTGCGGCAGCTGGTGTATATGCCGGTCGAAAGCGCATCAACACACTTCTCATTACAAAAAATTGGGAGAATCAAAGTATTGTATCGCCTGACATTCAAAACTGGGTTGGCACTATTTCTATTCCGGGCCCTGAACTTTCTGCAAATCTCCGTCGACACGTATGCGCC
>CAZXUM010000103.1:0-1499 GCA_964644005.1 uncultured Candidatus Saccharibacteria bacterium | reverse complement strand
GCATCATACGGTAGAGCACTAATCCCTTATCAACAACAAGATTTTTTACAAAAAGAGAATCCGCGGTGAGATTCTGCTTTTGGGCATTAGCTACCGCGGACATAAGTAACGATTTAAGTGGGCTTGAAGCACGCTTTGCCAAAAAGGTGAGCTGAGCAATCGCCTTTGGAACCGGCATACCCTTAACCAAGTTCGCAACGAGACGAACTTTGCGTGGTGACTGTCGATAGTTTGAAAGGCGTGCAGTAATCATAAAAGTGGGTCAGCAGATTATTTTTTAGTGTCAGCAGCAGCTTTTGCAGCCTGTGCAGCAGCAACTTCTGATTCTTTCTGTTTAATTTCGAGTTCTTTCTGCATTTTACCACCGTGACGAACGAACTTCCGTGTTGGTGAAAATTCACCGAGGCGGTGACCTACCATTTCCTCGGTGACAAGCACTTCAATATGATCCTTTCCGTTGTGAACACCAAATTTGAAACCAATCATTTCTGGAGCAATTTGGCTTGCGCGTGCCCATGTCTTAATAACCTCTGACTGTCCAGGTCGCTTTCCAGCGATCTTAGCCATGAGTTTTTCGTCGACGTATGGACCTTTTTTTGCGGATCGTGACATAAAGCACTATGAAAATAAAGAGCTCAGTGAGAGCTTAGGAAGGCATAGTAGCATAGTAGCAACAGGTGTCAAACACATTTTGTTACTTCGACGCGAAAAGGTGCCTCTGTGAAAAATAATTGTTGACACTGGTATACTTTTTCAGTAATCTGAAACACCAGTGATGACATGGTGTCATCGAGTTCAAGCCACAAGGAGGCTGCGTGATTGAAGCATTAGGACACGGTGGGGTTGTTACCATAGAATCCCTCAAGATTTTCACACTTGAGGAGCGCACGGTAGCTACTGGCCAGCGGAGAGTGCTCACTTTTGAACGGGGTTACAACCCGATCAAGCAAAAGCTGCGCTGGCAGTGCAGAATCGGCACAATATTGATTGAACTGAACGAGGCGGGATCACATCATATCAAACCGGTATGGGACAAGCGCCGAAAGATGGCTACGAAAACCCAGATTGGGGTCGACATCGGCCGACTCATCGTTCAAAACAACGCTGGCAGAATCTTCTCGGCAAACGCCGTACGATATGTGTAGGTAGTCAAGCCGTTTCCAGAGACAGGCCGCCAGTCTAGGTTCTATCCCTAGCTACCGGCCTTTTATTTGACATATTCATTATTAATGATATAATAAATACCGTATCCAGTGAAAAGGTCGCTGGAGTTCTTTTACACGATCGGAGGCTACCGTGAACGTTAGTGGAACTGTGTTTCATAGGGTAATTACCCACACTCGTCCCCATTTGGACGAAATGCTTGCTGTCCGGCTTCTACGGAAGTTCGGCAATCAGTCGTTCCCCGGAGTCAGCTCTGAGAAATTCAGAGTCGAATACTATGGAGCAGGTGATGCGCCTGAGGGTAAAACCTGGGAGCAGCACATGCAGGAAGGTAC
>CAZXUM010000102.1:0-1505 GCA_964644005.1 uncultured Candidatus Saccharibacteria bacterium | reverse complement strand
TTTACACAGCGAAGGTCAGGGGTTCGAATCCCTTATCGCCCACAACAAACACGGACATTGACTACGCCCTTAAAAAGTAGCATCATGCACACCAGCAATCGTCACCGTGACGATTCGTTCGTTATTGTTATTAGCGGAGAAATCTATGGATAGCGCAACCACTCCTGTGGTAACGACAGTGCATCGGGAGAGCACAGCATGCCAACATCAGACTCAGCCATTCTGCAATAGCCGGTGCACCAAATGTGTCCGGTGCGGAGTGGTGACAGGAACCGATCCTGAACAGGTGACCGAACGCGGTTCATGCGTAGCACCTCGACGGCTCCCGGTATACAATCAGAAACCATGGAGTGAGCTCCATGGAAAGCATTCAATATCTCATAGCCAGCCGCTGACAGTGAAAAAAGTGTGGTTTGAAAACGGTCGATGGCGGCTAGTCTTTAGAGAAGTTCTGAGCGTCTACAACGCAAAAGACTTCACGATTGTCAGCAAGCCCGATACAATCCCGCCACTTTCAGACGCTGAGCTGATCCAGCAGTTATTGGCAGACTACCTCAACACCGATCCCCCGGGGAGCGCCACAAAGCTTGCACTCGACTCTCTACGACAGCACTACCAGCTCCATGGGACACGCTTTTCAATTGATAGGGCAACGCGCGACCTTGATCGCATACTCGACACCATCGGATCAATTCGAAAAAATTTGATCGAGCGGAAGCAACGCTCAACCAAGACTGCGTCCTAAAACACACTCCCCGATTATTCATCGGGGATTTTATTTAATGCTCTGACTCTTTAATGTACTTTGCAATCCGAAGGTCGTTGAGATCGTACCCGTGAATCCAATGCACCGTGTAGAACGCTGAAATAAAGACCTGCGCACGGAGCGGTTCTCGATTTTGACCTGCGGGAATGCCGCACTCGTAGAGCAATTCGGTTGCAAAACCAAAGAGTACTTTGCGTGTCTGTTCAAATCGAACTTGCGAGCAGCCGTCGGTAACACCCTTCCACTCTCGGGTAAACACTCGACTCACTGCTTGTTCGGACTTAAGCGGCTCCATCCACGGTGACCACGCCAGGAGACACACAACAAGTATGACGAAGAGGATCGTTTTAGCCATACCAATAAGTGTACACCAAACACTGCGGTAGTGCCCCTGGTAGGAATCGAACCTACATAACCGGCTTAGAAGTCCGGTGTTCTATCCATTGAACTACAAGGGCAAAATTACTATATCCTAACGAGCAGGATCAGCAAATTGCGGCGGCTCATTTTTGAGCTGTTCGAATGCAGCTTTTTTATCTGCATATTTTGTGAGGACAGCTTCAATACGTCCGCGGTTGATAGTTCGCGGAGTCATAACATCTGAAGATGCGGTGGGGGTAAAACTGGTATCTTGGATAGAAACATAGACATAGAACGCGAGAGCGATGACAGCAGCAAGTGCAATGCCTGTTGCGGTGACTAAATATTCCCAGTGCATGTACACAACCGGCAGCGGGTG
>CAZXUM010000101.1:0-1526 GCA_964644005.1 uncultured Candidatus Saccharibacteria bacterium | reverse complement strand
GGTTTTTTTAATGTGCTCCTGGCAGGAATCGAACCTGCATTTCTTCCTTCGCAGGGAAGTGTCCTATCCATTGAACGACAAGAGCGTGGCAAATACTATACACTAAAATCCCAAATACTCCATTATTTTTTGTGAAATTGGCTCATGATATATTTCCTCCTTTAGGTAGGCCGCTAACACCTCGCGAATTTCGCTCAGTACCAAATCAGTGGGTAGTGGCAGCGTAATGTACGGCATCACTAATCGTTTTGAACGGATAACCAATCGCGGAGCGTGTTCGTACTCGTGTATCCAAAATGATTCAAGTGCATCAAAGAGGTAGAGATCGGAGTTAACCGCGATGCCGCGCTTTGTAATTTCTATGCGCAACTCTTTTGGTGCTTGGTGTGTGTGTGCAACGAGCGAGAGGGTGCCAACAACAATGAGGAGCGCAAAGAGGAGATTGCCAATCAATACTGCACCTGCGGCAGCTGAAATTGCAATAATACCAACCGCCCAATACCAATCAGTGGTGCGATGGCGAGGTTCATACTCAAGCATTGTCCACGCAAAGTATGTATCGTGCATAACTATCACATTAGTGTAACACTGTAATACACGGGAGTGAAACTAACAGAAAAAAGCCCACGGTGGATACCGTGGGCACAATTTTAAGTTGCGGTTATGGTTGAGCGAGCGCCAGATCTTTACAACACTTAACGAATCCCAGCATCTGGGATTCGTTTTTGCAGAGTACGGCAACGGCAGAAATGACTGCCTGCTCAACATGGGCGTGAAGAATGCCCTGTTCTTCTTGTTTCGGTGTCACTACAAATTCGGTGCGAAAACCACTAATTTCTCTCTCGTAGAGATACTCAATGATTTCCGTGTGTGACATCTCGTCGAAGTTGTTAGGAAATTCGTGGCCTTTGGGCAGGCACAAAGCAATTTCCTCCGGAGTGAGAATCACTTCCTGAAGAAGAGCGTGGGGATTGTTCCTTCGGAACAGTACTCGAACTTCAAACCAGATCGCCTTTATCACGATGCTCCAGATTATCGTCACGGGTTTGATGTGATCACGATCAAAAGTTGCTTCGCGCACAATGCGGTCTATACGATCTTCAAAGATAATGAAGTGATCGACCGATTGTTTTACCCGCGCAGCAACTTCCACCAGGGCCGGATCATTGAATTTCTCCACAGGACACCCAGCTGGAATGTACAGACACCCGCCAAATTTAGATTCTGCAGGCAGGCCGCTAACCAGTACTATGTCGGTTGCGAAACCGAACACGACGATGTGGGCCTTTCGGACGGCCGCAGCCATATCATCAGCAAACATAGGGAAACTCCTTTGATTAGTACACGTTTGAGTCTGAATGCATTATACCGATATAATAGTATATTGTCAATTTTATGATTCATACTATAAAAAACCCGCCCTCGAAACAAAAAGGTCGGGCTTTTTGTTTCGAGGGCGGGTATGTTGGACACTCATCTGAACGTCAGGTGAAAAGGAACGAGAGAGCGTTGATTGTCTTGGTGAT
>CAZXUM010000100.1:0-1572 GCA_964644005.1 uncultured Candidatus Saccharibacteria bacterium | reverse complement strand
GCAGTAACAATTGTAATTCTTTTGCAAACGCAGACGCATCTTCAGCGCTGTGAATGACCGGTTCAGTAACGAGTTCCATGAGCGGAACTCCAGCGCGATTAAAATCGACTAAACTTTTGCTTTCGTGCTTTGGGTGCGTGTCGTGACTCGATCGTGCAGTATCTTCTTCCAGGTGAATACGAGTGAGTTCGACACCGCGAAGAGTGCCGCCGGTAACAAACGGATACTTGTACTGACTAATTTGATATCCCTTTGGAATATCGGGGTAGAAATAATTTTTGCGATCGAATTCGGTGAAATCAGCAATCGTGCCGCCGACTGCAGTGCCGATAATGAGGACAGACTTGATCGCCTCTCTGTTTGCAACCGGTAATGTGCCGGGGTGTCCCATACAAATAGGACAAATATTAGCATTCGGACGGGTCTCATCGCTATCATTTTTGCACCCGCAAAACATTTTGGTTTTGGTAGCCAATTCAGCGTGAATTTCGAGACCAATGGTTGGAAAATACTCTGACATAGCGCCATATTAGCATAAAAAAGCCACCACAGAGCGTGACACTAGAGCACTTCTTTTACCGATTGCACGGGCGCTCCACTGCGCAAAATTTTGATCACTTCGTCGCTAAATACCTTGAGCTCGGCGTCGGCAATGATAGAAACGGTAAGAATTTTTTTACCAAATGATGCGAGTGCTTTTTGGCCCGCTGCAATTTTTTCAGGAGTGGCGATATCAGTTTTGGTAAGGACGATAATTTCCTCTTTCGTCGCCAGGTCATGTGTGTATGCTTCAAGCTCACCACGAATTGTGTTGTAGGTAGCCAGAAGGTCTTCGTTTTCAAGAGAAATACAGTGAAAGAGTACGCGCGTTCGTTTAATATGTCGTAAAAATTTATAGCCGAGACCCTTACCCTCTGAGGCTCCTTCAATCAGACCAGGAATGTCGGCGAGAATGAAGCCGTAGAGCTCACCCAAGTTTGGTTCGAGTGTCGTAAATTGGTAGGCAGCAACTTTCGCTTTAGCTTTCGTAATAGCGTTGAGCAAACTCGATTTTCCCGCATTCGGCAAACCTACCAAACCAGCATCGGCGACAAGTTCGAGTTCAACATGAAAATCAACTTCGTCGCCAGGAGTGCCGGATGTTGTTTCTTTTGGCGTGGTGTTTACTGACGATTTGAAATGTTCATTGCCCAAGCCACCACGTCCACCACGGAGAAGGAGTGCTGTTTGATCCTCAGTATCAAGGGTGACCTTTTCAAGAGTTCGCTGATTAGTGAGTGTTGATCCAACGGGTACTTCAAGGTAAAAATCTTCACCGTTTTTACCTTGCATGCTGTCACGGCGACCGTCTTCACCGCTGGTAGCAGAAAATTCTTTTACGGCGCGGTAGCGAGCAAGCATGGCCAAATCACGTACCGCTCGTGCGTACACATCGCCCCCTTTTCCACCGTTACCACCCGAAGGACCAGAGAACTCTTTCCCCTTTTCATGACGCCAGCGTTCAACGCCGTCGCCGCCCTTGCCGGATTTCACATAGAGAACAATTTCATCAACAAATGCCATGGTAGATAG
>CAZXUM010000099.1:0-1573 GCA_964644005.1 uncultured Candidatus Saccharibacteria bacterium | reverse complement strand
GCATATATTGGCCGTGGTGCACCGAGCGCCTCTTGAATGAGGATTTGTCTCGGTGTGTTTGAAATGTGGTCCTCACCGCGAATGACGTGGGTAATACCCATAGTGAAATCATCTACCACTACTGCAAAATGATAGAGGGCCTCATCCAGACTCTTTGCAATAATAAAGTCGCCGAGATCGGTGGTGTCGACGCTGATATCGCCCCGAACCTTGTCGTTGAAGGTGTCAACCTTATTTTGATTTTTGAGACGAATGACTGAATCGTGATCGGTGGGCTCTTTCGGTATTTCTTTTGAAATGTAAGCCGCGCCTGAGGCAATGAGTGCCTCAAGATGTGTTCGGTATATCGGAGCGCGCTCGGATTGACGATAGAATTCGTCGTATGAAAAACCAAGCCAGGTAAGGCCGCTGACGATGTCGTCTTCGTACTCTTTTTTGCTGCGCACCGTGTCAGTGTCTTCAATACGCATCACAATTTTGCCATTGTGCTGTTTTGCAAACAAATAGTTGAAGAGCATTGTGCGTGCAGTACCAACATGCATGAGGCCGGTTGGACTCGGTGGAAAGCGGACAACAACTGGTTGTGAATGACTATTGTTCATGTTCTAAGCCGACAGTGATGAGCTCGGTTGCGATAAGGTCTGCTGCATTAGTGTGGCTAAACGCACGAGCTGCGGCGCTCATTGAAGCACGTGTGTCTGGAGCGGCGGTAAGGCGGCTAATTTCAGATAACAGGATGTGTGCAGTGAGATTATTCTCTTCGATAACAACAGCCGCCCCAGTACGGGCGTAGCCGTAGGCATTTTTTCGCTGATGATCTCCATTTGATTTAGTGATGGGAACAACAAGCGACGGTACGCCCCATGTTGCAATTTCAAACAGAGTTGATCCTGCGCGGGTAACAACAATATCAGCGGCACCAGCTGCCGCGCGGAGTTTGAGTACGGTAAAGTTGTCAACAAATATGTAGCGAGCTCGATTGGGATTGTTCGCTAAAATAACGTCGATTGTTTTTTGAGTCACTACAAGGTGAGCTTTTCCAACTTGGTGGATGATGTGATATTTTTTGACCAACTCTGGTAGCGCATCGAGTATAGTCTCGTTAATTATTTGCGCACCTTGCGATCCGCCGAGTACCAGCACCACTGGCAACCCCGGCTCAAGATTAAAGAGTTGCGTTCCGGCATCTTTTGTTGCTGCGACTGCCACAGCAGCCCGAATAGGATTACCCGTGATTGCTACTTTCTGCGCGTCAAAAAAGTGTGCTGCATCGGGAAATGAAACAGCAATTCGGCGTGCAAATGATGCTGTCCAGGCGTTCGTCTTTCCTGGTACAGAGTCGGACTCGTGCATGATAACTGGGATACGTAGC
Organism: uncultured Candidatus Saccharibacteria bacterium; assembly: GCA_964644005.1. Lineage (GTDB taxonomy): Bacteria > Patescibacteriota > Minisyncoccia > Phycocordibacterales > CAZXUM01 > CAZXUM01. The sequence goes on along the minus strand of CAZXUM010000099.1, from coordinate 201 downwards.
AGTCGAGCTGCCAACATAACAGGAAACGCAACGTAGCCCCCCTTTGAAAAGATGACGTCGGGATATATGTGATAGAGCTCGCGAAGTGCAGTAACAACGCCGGCCACTGTTTTAAATGCGTCGGTAATATTTTCTAACGACAGGTACGGTCGCAGCTTGCCCGCTCCAACGCGAACATACGTAATTTTATTTTCAAACAGC
>CAZXUM010000098.1:0-1601 GCA_964644005.1 uncultured Candidatus Saccharibacteria bacterium | reverse complement strand
GTACTGTGAAATAGCTTGCACATGCGTTGCACTGGTGAATATTTTTTTAAACCACGGCCGTACCAGCGCAAATCGTTTTTGGAGATCGTACACTGAATCACCTTCTTGAAGAGTCAGCACAAACGGAAGCGCATGTTTTTGAGCAACAACACTACCAACAAAACCAGCATAACTTGCCATCAGTGACCAAACACATGCAATCGGTTGTGCTGCAATAATCTCACGGGCAACTCGTTGAGCCAACAGGAGGTACGCTCCCTTGTCGACACTCACTATTCCGCTCATACCAACACGGTACACCGATACGTTATCCCGCACCTCATGCACCGGGTGCTGCGATGAAAAACGCATAGTCACAATATGAAAATGGTACTGTGGCAACCGTTTTACTATTTCTTGGAGTGCAATTTCAGCGCCGCCGATGAGCGGATCATACGCAAGCGAGAACACGAGTATGTTGGTCATGGACGAGGTGCGTTAGGTGTCGTAAGCACCTTTTTGAGCGCATCCGGAGAAATTTCTTTTTTGTGTTGACGTGGTGGCACTACTTGTTGCGGACGTGGGGGTGGGGCAGGTGCTTGCCGCTCAGGTTGCACATTCACCGTATTGATATGTGTGGTATTCGACGTAACATTCGTCTGGGTGAATTCCTTTTTTTGAACAGGGTGATGATCGGCTGCGGGCTGCGGTTGTGATTCTGGTTGTGTCTGCGACTGTGCCAAAACAGTGGTAAGGGCATCGCGCAGGGCACTCATATTTTGAGTACTCGCCTCTTTACTGCGGCGTCGGTCGTCGAATTCTTTTTTTCGGGCATCAGTTTTCTTTTGTTCCTCAGCACGTTTTTCATCTTCAATACGTGAGCGGTACGAAAGAGAAATTGTTTGCCGGAGCGCTTTTTCACGATCATCACGTGCTCGCTGTGAAGCTACTGGTGATTGAATTGCTGGAGGTCGAGCGGGAGCTGGCGCAGCAGGGCTAGCGGGAGTAGTGACGGCAACAGATTTTTGTGGAGATCGATCAGAGCGCGGCCGATCAATTGCCGGCTGTGATGCTGTTCGTGCTTGCACCTGAATAGGTTCATGCCAAATTCTAATTGCTTCTTCAACTTCATTTCGCGGACGAGAAAATTGCTGGCGTGACGAATCAATAATGCGATCTTTATTATTTGTTTCAGGTTTTGCAATTGGTGGTAGCGATGACGCAGAGAACGGTTGCGAACTGACGCCGTCGATCATCAGTTTCAAATAGAGCTGGTACGCGCCGAGGTTGACCAAGTCTTCAGCTTCAAACTGCGGGGCAAACTCCTTTTCGAGCACCTCAGCGTCGTATGCGCCAACACGGAAGGTAATCATGGTACCCACGTTGCCGAATACCGCTGCGCGCACCTCTTCGCTCATTTGTTCAATATATTGGTGCGCCATCGTTAGGTTCAGTTTGTACTTACGCGCCTCAGACAAAATGTCGGCAAATGATTCGTTTGCAAACGATTGAAACTCGTCTACGTATAAATAGAAATTCGGCATCAGCTTCATTTGCGCAGGTGATAATTCGGCGCGTGACATTGCCGCAAGCACGAGGAGGCGTGTTCCTCGCCTCGGCCC
>CAZXUM010000097.1:0-1617 GCA_964644005.1 uncultured Candidatus Saccharibacteria bacterium | reverse complement strand
AGTTATGCTCATCCTCGGTATTAATCTCCTTGATGTTTTTCCATGGGCAAAGAAATTCCAGCCATCAATGCCGAAGTTTATCGCAAAGCACGCTCATGGAGTTTCAAAGTTTAATCACACCCTTACGCCGTTGCTTGTAGGTGTCGCTACATTCTTCTTGCCGTGCGGGTTCACCCAGTCGATGCAGCTCTACACGCTTACTACCGGAAGTTTTCTCAAAGGAGGTTTTACGATGCTCTCATTCGCGCTCGGTACATTGCCGGTCCTCGCGCTTATCAGTTTCAGCTCGTTCAGCATACAAAAGAGTTCGAAAGCAGGAGTCTTTTTCAAGACCGCAGGACTTGTGGTGATTATGTTCGCACTATTCAATCTGATTAACAGTTTGGTAGTAATCGGAGTTATACCGCCCGTGTTTAATTTTTAGTATAATACAAACCATGAAAGCAACTTTTATTTCAGTTATTGCAGCAGCGGTTCTCATTGGAGGTACGTTTGCGCTCACGAGAGGGGGTTCGCCTCAAGGTGATATTGCTCCAGCGAATAACGTCAGTGTGGTAGAGGGAAAACAAATCATAGAGATTCGAGCAAAGGGCGGATATCTGCCACGAAAAAGTATCGCGAAAGCCGGCATACCAACAATCATACGATTTGATACCAATGGAACATTCGATTGTTCATCATCAGTTCGTATTCCTAGCTTAAACATCAGCAAGGTTCTCCCTCAATCAGGATCGGCAGATATAGATATTGGCACAGGACAACTCGGCACACTTCAGGGATCATGCGGTATGGGTATGTACCCGTTTGAAGTTGAATTTCAAAGCTAGCCTTGGCAGTATTACTATTTTTAATTATATTAAAAATACAACAATTATCATCGCGGTTATAGCGTTAATACTCGGTCATGTAAGTGGGTATTGGCTTGCTTCAAATGGCCCCCACAAAAACTCTTCTGGAATAGCAATGACTATGGCAGGCATGATGGCAAGTATGAATGTTGAATTACAAGGAAAAACAGGAGATGATTTCGATAAAGCTTTTTTGAACGAAATGATTATGCACCACGAGGGCGCGGTTGGCATGGCGCAAGCAGCACTTACCAATGCAAAACATCAAGAAATTAAGACTCTTGCAACTGCAATCATAACCGCACAGAACAAGGAAATCTCTGATATGAAGTTGTGGCTAAAAAATTGGTATGGCATTGAGTATTCTATGACAGTACATTCTGCTGAAGGTGCACCAGTAGGAAGTATTCATAATATGCCCGTACCCGCTGGAGTCAACGCAGTACGAAAAGAACTGGCCCAAACCTTACAGATTAAAGAGAACAAGGTCGTTGTCATGACTGCATTTCCAAAAGAATGGTCTGACTCTTGTCTTGGTTTAGGTGGTCCAGCGGAAAGCTGTGCGGCAGTTATTACACCCGGCTACGAAGTCACGATGCAAGCCCAAGGAAAGACATATGTATACAGAACTAATACCGCATGCACAGGGGTATTTAAGACTTGTTGAGCTGGTCTTTAAAAGATAACTTCGGTCGTTTATAGTAGAACCAAGTAATCGCAACACCAAGTACTCCAACAATAATAATCTGAGAGATTGATTCAACACTAT
>CAZXUM010000096.1:0-1661 GCA_964644005.1 uncultured Candidatus Saccharibacteria bacterium | reverse complement strand
TTCGATAAAGGAAAATCTCCGCATCCTTTTAACTGCAGCAAAAGAACGCAACCACCCGCCTGAACATATATTATTTTACGGCCCTCCCGGCCTTGGAAAAACGACCCTCGCCCACCTCATTGCCAAAGAAATGGGTGCACAAATGAAGGTGACGTCCGGCCCCGCCATCGAAAAGGTTGGTGACCTCGCTTCAATTCTCACAAACCTCAGCGCAGGCGACATTTTGTTTATCGATGAGATCCATCGTCTCAATCGAACAATCGAAGAAATTTTGTACCCTGCGATGGAATCGGGTTCGCTCGATATTATTATTGGAAAGGGTCCATCGGCACGAACTATCCAGCTTGAGTTGCCACCATTTACCCTTGTTGCTGCTACAACACGCGTTGCCCTTCTCTCATCCCCTCTTCGTTCACGCTTTTCGGGTGGTACCTTTCGACTTGAATTTTATTCTGACGAGGAAATTAAAAAAATTGTGAATCGCTCGGCACATATTTTAGGAGTTACTCTCCACGACGACGCATCGCACGAAATTGCCAAACGAAGTCGCTACACACCACGCACCGCAAACTACTTTTTGAAGCGATGCCGCGACTTTGCCCAAGTGAACAAAACCGATCTCACTAAAGACTCAGTTGAGTCAGCGCTCAAAATGCTGGGTGTTGATGAAAAAGGACTAAACCCGAGCGATCGTGCAGTACTCGAAACCCTCATTGGAAAATTTAATGGTGGTCCGGTCGGTTTAAGCACACTTGCCGCCGCGCTCTCTGAGGAACAAGAGACAATTGAGGATGTGCACGAACCCTACCTTCTCCAAATCGGCTTTATCGAACGTACCCCGCGCGGCCGCCAGGCAACTCCACACGGATACACACACGTTGGTAAAAAGGCTCCGCCACGGGACAGTTCACTCCTCTAGACATTCACAACACCCTTGTGGGATTTATTGACATATTGTTTAAATCATGCTATTATGTATCACAGATAGCTGGTCATTGTGACACAGCACGTTTACACCTTATACACCTGGCTTTGCTGGGAAAGGTTTCAGTATGTGGTCTTCAACATTGTTGTCGCTTAAGTTTCCCGCAGTTTACCAGCTGCCCGACCGCGACAGGACCTACTACCCTTACTTGTCGTGGGGTTGGGTACTCTTCTCGGACATCATGGTTATCGCCGTACGAAACGGCTACCCCAATTCCCGGGAAGGAATTTTCCGAAAATTCATCGCACTCAACAAACCACCGCAAGGTGCATTAGTTGACTGCTGGAGGGGAACCGGACAATTCTCCATTGTGCTGGCAACGCCGGAATTTTGCATCACACTCAGCACCGTCGACCTTTACTGGATTAACAACCCAGATCTCCTGGTCCCGGCGCAGTGGGCTATAAAGGTCATTCGGGAGCTTGAATCTCAAACCCGCGAATGCTACCGAAGAAATGGCAAACTACGCTACGTTACCGCCGCAGGATTCGATTCAGCGTTCCAAATCGAACCCCCACGGCCTACACAACCCCTGAGCCATCCATAACATGGCCATCACCCCCCCCACCGATTGTAATCGGTGGGGTTTTTTCTACGCTTTCTTTTTAAGCACCTCAACCTGACGAACGAGTACTACATGTTTACGGATCGAACCTTCTAATAACCCCCGCACTTC
>CAZXUM010000095.1:0-1665 GCA_964644005.1 uncultured Candidatus Saccharibacteria bacterium | reverse complement strand
ACTGCTGCAGCAGTAGTTGTTGCAGGGTTTGGCGCAGTGATGAACACTGAGAAGCTTGTTACCCCAGAAGCGAGCCAGCCGCTCACATCAGGTACTGTCCACGCGTAATATCCCGAAGATGCGGGAACTTCGATTCCTTCACCAAAGGTTTTGCCACCTGAAGCGAGACCGACGCGAACGCGAGCGATACCAGGTGCCTCCCAACGTACGCCATAAGTGTCGCCGATACAGAGTGATTCGCCACCGTTTGGAGTAAGTACTTTAACCATAGGAGTAACTGGTGCGGCAGGAGTTGGTTCTGTAGTAACCGGATTTGGCAGAACAGTTGGCGTGCGGTCACGATAGAGCATGTAATACGTGAAATACCCCAATCCAAGGAGAAGCGCAACAACAATAACGACAGTAATGACTGTAACGGTTTTTGTATGATTCATACTCTCACCCTAGCACTGTTTACCCTCAGTTACAACGATACTCAGTATCAACGACGGGCTGGGCTCGCTCGCTATAAAACGTCACTGTTTCGTACGTTGGCAGGAGCGTTCTCTGTGTTCCTCGTCCCTGTTCGGTCAGCGTGAGAATTAACCCCTGGCCACATTTCACACCCATACTAAACCACTGATCAAAAATGAAGTTTCCGAGCGAATAGTAGATGCGTTTATGTTGAAATTTCTCAACTGTTTGCACAACGTGCGGATGCGCTCCAACAACAAGGTCTGCTCCAGCGGTAATAAACTGTTGAGCAATATCTCGTTGACGAGTAGTTGGAGTATGGGAGTACTCTACTCCCCAGTGTGGCAGCACAATAACAAAGGGGACCTGCTGACGAAGCTCGGTAATGGCAACCAGTGTTCGATCGAGTCCTATAGCAAAATCGTGGTACCCAACAACACCAATTGACACACCGTTCACTTGCACAATGCGACCTATATCAGAACGATTCTCAGGGTCACCAACATATTCCACACCTGCGTCCGCCAAAAACGTTTTGGTTTGTAGCAACCCCTCACTACCAAAGTTTCCAGTATGGTTATTTGCGAGCGACACCAGTGTGATGTTGTTTTTTTTGAGCAGTGCCGGCACCGATTGGTCAAAGGTAAATTGCAGTAATGAACCATTTGGTACCGCCACTGACGTAAATGTGGTGACTGGCCCTTCAAGATTAGCGAATACTGCATCAAATGCACTCATAAAATCGGCCATGCCAGCAAATGGGTAGTCCCCTCCTCGGTCGCGCATCAGAGTACGCACCGATCGATCAAACATCATGTCGCCAACAATGAGTACTGTAGCCACCGCAGGCTTCTCCAGCATACTCGCAGGTTGTATGACATCATATTCATCTGCTACGGCGGCGCGTCCTTCGTATATCACACGTCCGGTGAGCAGTGATAGAGAAAAAATCACAGCACCGAGGAGGGCGCCGATGAAAATGTGAGAACTATCGGTGTTTTGATCGCCACTCATCGATACTTTTATGATTTCCTGAAAGGAGCACTGGCGGAACCGAATACTTCTTTCCTTTATATGTAAATCGTTCTGGTCGTGTGTACACATCAGCACTTGCAATGCGTGTCTCTTCGAGCGATAAAAGATCTCCGAGTACGCCCGGCACCTGACGAGCGACAACATCAATAACGAGCATCGCTGGTAATTCACCGCCAG
>CAZXUM010000094.1:0-1743 GCA_964644005.1 uncultured Candidatus Saccharibacteria bacterium | reverse complement strand
CACTTTGCTCATTGTCGTTGCGCTCATTATTGTGCCGCTCTTATTCGTGGGAGGGTTGCTCTTTAACGAGGCTCGCGAGTTATATGTTCAATCGAGTCTTACCGCCGAAAACGCATCGGGCATTGTTACTGCGAGTGTTGATCGACTCGAACGCGCCCTTCAAAATATTGCTCCAGAAATTACACTCGACGTGCGAAGCTATTTTGAGGCGATACTGTCGTGGGTACTGAGCAATCTCACCAATCTGTTTTCTGGATTCATTTACATCATTATCAACATGTTCATTATGTTGATTGCGCTCTTCTTTTTACTCCGTGATGGCGACCGGTTCAAACAGTACATAATTGCAATTAGCCCGCTTGCAAACGTCTACGACGAAAGTTTGCTGAAAAAAATCAGTACGTCGATTAATGCAGTCATTAAAGGTTCGCTTATCATCGCGCTCATCCAGGGTATCATTGCATCTATTGGTTTTGCTCTGTTCGATTTGCCGAGCCCGGTTATTTGGGGCACCGTAACTGCAATTGCAGCACTTGTTCCCGGTATTGGTACAGCAGTGGTTATGATTCCTGCAATTCTGTATCTCTTTTTTGCGGGTACTCTCGGTAATGCAATCGGCCTCCTCGTGTGGGGAATTGTTGCTGTGGGCCTTATCGATAACATACTTACACCGATACTGCTTAACCGCGGTACAAATGTGCACCAAGCGCTCATCCTCATTTCAGTACTCGGCGGTATTTCGTTCTTTGGCCCAATCGGATTTGTTGCGGGACCAGTCATTGTCAGTCTGTTTTTGGCGCTACTTGAGTTGTATCCGACACTTGCACATCAACAGGTCGATGGTACACGACCGTCAGCATAGCTATGTTAGAAACAACACATAAAAATTACCCAATTGTCCGTGCATTCGATAAGTTTGAGGACTATGTCCGTGGACACCTCAGTCGTTTTCCGATTGCTTACTCAATTATTGGCGGTGTGGCCATTGTATTATTTTGGCGCGGTGTGTGGCTGACTGCCGATAGTATTTGGTACCACACCGACCTGCCGGTATGGCTCGATGGCCCTGTAACGATCGCAATCAGCGTGGTTATTCTTCTCATGACTGGATTGTTTGTATCTTTTTTCATTAGTGATCGCATCATTGTGTCAGGTATCAAGCAAGAAAAAAAATTGGTTGAAAAAACTGCAGAGCAAGTGCAGGAAGAAGGTATCACCCTCCATACTATCGAACGAAAGCTTGCGAACGTTGAGCGCGAACTCCTTCGTATTGAAGAGATTCTCGGCGAAAAGAATACCGATTTAAAAAGTTAGGATGCATACCGAACACACAGCTCTGCCGCGAATTAACAGCATAGTGACTCACAATGCGCGTTTTCATGCCGATGAGGTGTTTGGTGTTGCGGTGTTACGCGAAGTGTTTGGTGATGAGCCGACACTCATCCGCACCAGAGATCAGGCGGTTATTACGACCGGAGATATTGTGCTCGACGTTGGCAGTGAGTATGATCCAGAGCGTCTTCGGTTCGACCACCACCAAATTGGTAAGGCTGGTGCGCGGCCAAATGGAGTTGAGTATGCAAGTTTCGGACTCATCTGGAAGCACTACGGTGAACGACTCTGCGCATCGCCCATTATTGCTGACTGCGTTGATAGAAAGGTGGTCCAGCCAATTGATGCGATGGATAATGGTGTTGATCTCTATACCGCGACGTACAAAGATATCTATCCGTATACATGGCA
>CAZXUM010000093.1:0-1747 GCA_964644005.1 uncultured Candidatus Saccharibacteria bacterium | reverse complement strand
GAGGTGGCCGATATGAAAAATCTTAAACGGATTTGGGTCGGTGTACTCCACCATCACAGTCTTTCCTTTCCACATATCATTGACGCCATACGCAACTGCAGACGATCGGACCTCCGCCACAAGCGTCGCAAAAAAAGCAGGTGTGAGATACACGTTAATAAAGCCGAGGCCTGCAACTTCGACCTTTTCCACTGCAACGGGTTGACGGGCAGTGAAATATTCAACAAGCTCAAGCGCAAGCACCAGTGGTTTTTTGTTCAGTTTTTTTGCGTATGCGAGGGCGACGTTTGTTGCAATATCACCGAGCGTTCGATCGAGCGGGTACTCAATCTGCACATCAGGTTCAACCACACCCATACCGATGAGTGCGTCGCGAATAATGCCGCTAATGGTTATGCTGATCATAGGTGAATTCTACTATAGTCTACTTCCCGGTGCTGCCAAAACGCCCCTGGCCTCGGGCAGAACCAGAGAGTTCTGTCGCTTCTTCAATTTCAATCTGGGGAATTTCGTGAATAATCATTTGGCCAATTTTGTGACCTTTTTCAACAGTGTACGGCTCTGCACTCAGGTTAATGACACTGATAAGCACTTCCCCTCGATACCCAGCATCAATCACGCCACCGAGCATTTTGAGTCCATGATTTCGCGAAAGTCCGCTTTTGTCCCACACCAGTCCCACGCAGCCGTGTGGGATTTCCATAGCAATGCCGGTACTTACGGACGTGCGTTCCTGCGGTTTAATAATTACTGTTTCCAGTGCATATACGTCCATTCCAGCGTCACCAGGGTGCGCATATGCGGGAAGCAACGCATCGGGATGTAGTTTTTTTATTTTTAATTTCATAGGTACATCTGGGGTATATTTGGATGCCGCCAAAAATCTATTTTTTACCCATCACCTTTTTTACAATCGTATACACGTGTTCGTGTACTTGCTCAGGCAGCATGCATATCCCTCCCTTACAGCATTCCACCCGAGCCCAATTTTTGTGCTGCTTGTGCAAACTGAGTGCGCTCTCACGAGAATTTTTTAGGTGGATCAAGTTATCTTCAGCAACATCAGTGCGACCCTTGAGATATTTCTTCTTTCGGACGAGAATTTTTTTCTTTAACCATTCACGACTGACTTCAAATGGTACATCGAGATATACCACCACATCCGGTCGAGGAATAATAAAGACGCGGTGTTCCATATCATCGAGCCATTTCAAAAATATTGCCCGCTTTTTTGTATTCTTTATTTTTCCTGCTTGGTGTATCTGGTTTGCGCTCACGTAGCGATCCGCGAGTACTGTGTACCCCTGGCTCAGCCACTTTTTAATATCGCCACTCGACTCAAATCGATCTGCTGCATACAGGACTGATGCAATACGCGGATCAACCTCAATGAAGTCGCCATACTTCCCTGAAAGATACTCACCGATGAGTGCCCCGAAAAAGTTTGTGTAGTATCTAGGAAAGTCGATTGTTTTAATCTTTACGCCCTCTTTCTTTAACCGAGCCGCTAATAATTTCACCTGTGTTGCCTTGCCCGATCCATCGATGCCGTCAATTACAATCAGTTTTCCTTTCTGTGCCATGTTATTTTTTTGAGCGAAGAACAGTGGTAATTTTTTGTGCGATCAGTCGCATATCTTTTTCTTTTTTACCGCGCGTCGTTTCAGCAGCGGTGCCTAAACGAATACCCGACGGATCCATCGGCGTGCGCGAGTCGCCCGGCACCGTGTTCATGTTTACAATAATT
>CAZXUM010000092.1:0-1978 GCA_964644005.1 uncultured Candidatus Saccharibacteria bacterium | reverse complement strand
AGCTAATCGCCCGCACTCTCTATTGCCGAGGTTTGCATCATACTCCACAAACACGTACTCTGTCTATGATATGACTATCCGCCCCGAACGACCGCGCGTAGAGCCAGTCATTATATATGAAGACGAGAGCTTGTTGGTGCTTAATAAGCCAGCAGGGTTGGTGGTGCACGCCGATGGGCGCACGGTTGAAGTAACTCTTGTTGATTGGCTCATTGCGCACTACCCCGAAATTATCTCTGTTGGCGAACCGCTCATTCTTGCATCAGGAGAAAAAATACATCGACCGGGCATTGTGCACCGTCTCGATCGCGAAACCTCGGGAGTGCTGGTGGTGGCCAAAACAAAAAAAACGTACGAGTTTCTCAAGGATCAATTTCAAAACCGCGAGACAGCAAAAACGTACCGGGCCTTTGCGTGGGGACGTATGACTCGTGATGAAGGTCGTATCGACATGGCGATTGGAAAAAGTCGTAAAAATTTTCGGCAGTGGGTAGCAGGTCTTCGCACCAAAGGCGAAGCACGCGACGCAATTACCGACTACAAAGTGCTCATTAAAACTGATGCGTTTACGTACCTTGAGGCATACCCGCGCACGGGCCGTACCCACCAAATTCGTGTTCATTTAAAGGCATTGAACTTTCCGGTAGTGGGGGACACTCTGTATGCTCCAGGAAAGCCGTATGCCCTTGGATTTGAACGCGCCGCACTCCATGCACACACCCTTGTTATTGATATGCCGGATGGCAGCCGCCGTAAATTTGAGGCTCCGTTACCCCCTGATTTCTTGGCTGCTGAGGAGACTCTTCGAAAGACCGTAACTGTTGCCGATTCAGAAACGGTATGATATGGTACGACCTACAAATATGAAGATTTCACCAATAAATGTTGTTGAACGAAAACTGCTCGACCTTCGCTCGGGTGACACTGTTCGCGTGTGGCAGAAAATTAAAGAAGCGAAAGATAAGTTTCGTCTCCAAGCATTTGAAGGACTCGTACTTGCACGTAAACATGGTACGGAAGCAGGTGCTACGTTTACCGTTCGAAAGGTAACCAGCGGTGTTGGCGTTGAAAAAATTTATCCGCTCTACTCACCAATGATCGATAAGATCGAAGTAGTGAAGCGTTCAAAAGTGCGTCGCGCAAAGTTGTACCACATTCGTGAAAAGGCAGCGAAAGAAATTAGCCGTCAAATGCGCCGCGAAATGGCAGTGCCAAAACAAGTTGTTATTGCTGAAACAGTAGCAACACCCGATGCTCCGGTTGCAGAAGTGGCTGCGTAATACTATAGTGTCTCCACGCGCAGGTGGCGAAACTGGTAGACGCACTACCTTGAGGTGGTAGCGCCCTCACGGGCTTGGAGGTTCGAGTCCTCTCCTGCGCACAGATACGAGGACATAACAGAAGACATAAAAAAGCCCCCGAACGAATTTCGTTCGGGGGCTGGTCTGTTACGAGGGTTTGTTACAGAGCAATGACTGCGCTGTTGGCAAATACGTCGTTCATCACGTCAGCCGCGATGTGGGTGTCGCTGATGCGATCCCCACGACCCTGATTGCCGTTGCCGTAATCGAGAGTGTAACTGCGTTCGGTACTGGTGGCCGCGTAGTCATATACTGGCGCGCCAGGCAGATCCGAGTTGGTTACAAACTGAAGCGTATCAACACCATCTTCTCCGAAGATGAGTGTCTTGTTTCCGATTCCGGAAATGGAGCCATCTTCGTAGACGAAGGTGCCTTTGGTTGAAAGCACCTGGAACGTGTCGTTTCCGGAACCTCCATACAGCAGATCGGTGTAGTTGATCACCGGAGCAGAAGCCTCGCGGTAACCCCATCCACCGTCCATACGATCGTGGCCGCCCTCACCATAGAGTGAGTCGCTGCCATCACCGCCGTAGAGCTGGTCGTTACCAGCACCAGCGATGAGTTTGTCGTCGCCGTTGTCACCAAACAATGCCTCGCTGAGCGGTGAGCCGATGATT
>CAZXUM010000091.1:0-2007 GCA_964644005.1 uncultured Candidatus Saccharibacteria bacterium | reverse complement strand
TGAAGCCGGTCTCATCAAAGAACTTGAAAAGCGCGGTATCGGCCGACCGTCAACCTACGCGTCGATCATTAAAACTATTGTTGACCGTGGCTACGTCGACAAACTGAACAAGTCACTCATTCCAACCGATACTGGCGATGTCGTTTCATCATTCCTCGAAAAAAACTTTACCGAATACATTAGCGACACCTTCACCGCCGACATGGAAGACAAGCTCGACGCTATCGCCCGTGGTGAAGCTGAGTACATTCCGACCCTCAAAAATTTCTATACGCCGTTTAAAAAAGACGTGAAATCAAAAGAGAAGAGTGAAAAAATTACCAACCTCGGTGATGCACCGAAAGAGTTTCCGTGTCCAACCTGTGGCGCAGCTATGATTATCAAACTCGGGCGCTCAGGGAAATTTATGAGCTGCGGGCGCTTCCCCGACTGTACCGGCGGACGCACCATTGAAGGTGTGGTTATGGAAGGTCCAAAAGAGCTGAACGAAGTCTGTCCACTGTGCAGCAAAGCAAACCTTGTTGAGCGCGAAGGACGCTTCGGAAAATTTATCGCCTGCTCACGCTACCCAAAATGTAAATTTATCCGCGAAGACGAAGCAGAGAAAGCAAAGAAAGATACCAAAGTGCAGTGTCCAACGTGTAAAAAAGGCACCATGATCGAGCGCCGCGGACGCTTTGGTATTTTCTATAGCTGTTCAGATTATCCTGAGTGTAAAAATGCGATCAAAGCAAAGCCAACAGGCCGTATCTGTACCGAATGTGGCGCTCTCATGATGGAAGGAACAAAAACAATTCCTGAGCGATGCTCAAATAAACTCTGTCCGAATCACAACCCACACAAACTGATTAAAAAGATATAGTCTCCTAGCCTATTGCTGCTCTTACAGGGAGAAGTTTTTCACTGAATAGAGTTCATCTTCATCGTTCTTCTTTTCAACGGGAGTGCGATCATCGAGCTCTTCTGTACCCTCGGTAGGAGTGAGTAAGTCAGGATGCACTTCGGGTGGCAGCTCGTACGCAGGTTTTGCACCAGAAGCAATATGTTTGTCGAGCAGAGAAACACTCGCTGTACTCTGCTGCTTAATTAAATCGGTAATACTGCGCAAATCGTCTGAAGAGAAGAAGTCGATAGTAATTTTGCCACCGGTTTGGCTCCGTTCAATGTGGACGCGAGTGCCAAGTTTTTCTGCGAGCTTTTCTTCGAGCTCAATAATTTCAGGATCGATAACGTGTTCTTTTCTGCGCACTCGTTCGTAGGCGATGCGACGAGAAATACCTTCTGCCTCACGCACAGTCAATTTTTTGAAAAGAATTTCTTTGAAAAGTACCGCTTGCTCTTCGGGGCGAGTATTCAACATCATGAGCGGTCGAGCGTGCCCTTCAGAAATTTTTCCTTCTTCGAGCGACTTAATCATGTCAGGCGGCAGCGAGAGCAAGCGTAAACTATTTGATACATACTCGCGACTCTTCCCTACCTTTTCGGCAATCTGTGCGTGCTTCATGCCAAATTCTGATGCAAGTTTGTCGAAGGCTCGAGCACGATCGATTGGATTTAAATCTTCACGTTGCACGTTTTCAATAATGGCAAGCTCAAGTTTGAGCCGGTCGTTTTCTTCTCCTGCTTTAATGAGCACCGGCACTTCACGGAGACCTGCAAGCTTTGATGCACGCAGACGACGTTCTCCCGCAATGAGTTCGTATTCAACGGCGAGACCGCCGTCGGGTTTCGTAACCTCTTTACGGGTCACCACCAGCGCCATGAGCACACCGTACTGACGAATAGAATCTGCCAAACTTTTCAATGCGAGCGGATCAAATTCACGTCGTGGTTGATACGGATTTGGTTTGATCTTATCAACCTCAACCCAAAAGACGGCATCGTTGTAAAACTGGGACATGTGAGTAGTATACCACGGCCATAGAAGGCCATTTTTTACTACCTGGGGATTACTTTGACTTTACTGAAAAATCGTTATATAATAAAAATCAGAAAGGAGTCAGGACA
>CAZXUM010000090.1:0-2010 GCA_964644005.1 uncultured Candidatus Saccharibacteria bacterium | reverse complement strand
GACAAGCGGTGCTTCACTGGGCATATGATGCAAGAAAGATGTAGATTACTTTTACGTTTTAAAATATGGACCGTTGTAAGTATAGGATCGAATTTGTGAAAATTGAGTTGGAGTATCTTTCCCTAAGAGTATCGATCTTATTAAAAACTGTAGATGTTTTTGCCATATAGCCTAAGTATAGCGATTTTCACGGTTTTGATTGACAAAGTCGTGAAAATGTGGATGAAAATATGATATTTCACGATTTAACGTCCTTTTTTGACCAGTACACTTTATCTGGTGGTCAAAAAGGAGAGAAACAAGCAATCAGCCTATGCTTCGCTGAAGCCCTATTTGAGGCAGGAAGAACAAAGTCATTCGATTTAGAGTTTTACGAGATCGATCCCCATTTGCTTGATCCGGAAAATACTATTGTTTATCTATACAAAAACAATAAAAGAGAGGGGAAGCTAAAAGAAAATAATTTTGCAAAATATAACCCCGATGATATCGCCCAGTATTCAGCAATGCCTATAGAGACTAAAGATTACTACAAAGAAATGTATGCACAGAGCAAGAATCCGCTCTTATTTCACAAGATACCGCACATTCTTTATAGAGGATCTTTAGATGTCTCAAAAGTTAGAAAAATTAAAGTCTAGCAGCCAACTCCTCCCTCGTCGGTCTCACCACCGGATACAACCCATCCTTCAGATTCGGCAGGTATGCGGCCAGAGGGGCCCTACGGGTTACAATACTCGCATTCTCCAGCATCAACAGATGCCGGAGCATCGACTATTGGTGAGTCCTGAGAAAAGTCACACTTTAGGCATTTATATACAAGCATATTTGGTCTGTCGGTGGGCCTGCCACACAAGTTGCATGATATGCCTCGTTTAACATCAACAACGACAAAACCCGGGGTATTGCATTTTGGACACAAGCTTTTCATGTTCTTGATGAGATCTTCCGTTGCCTTAGTAATATTCTGCATACGGGTTGGATTCCGATGTGCGCGCATGTCTGTCTCAATGTAGATCTTGCGTGTGAAGAGTCGTTTTAACAATTTCATAACTCGCTGTTCAAGATCTGCATAAGTTACGATGTCTTTGTATATATGACGTTTACTTTTTTCACTCTTTCGCACGATCACACCATGATTTGGGAAACCACATTTCTCGGCAAGATTACGGGCTTCTTCGATAGTGGAGACATACGACCCGTTCATATTTGTTTCAGTCGAGCGATAATGACCTCTGATTTCTAGATTATTTTTTGTGTCGATTAACAAAATCAACTCAAAATTTGATTGTATGAAAGGAATTTGTGGATCTGCACCAAAGCTGCCTTCGCTTGCTATGGCAAGATCGAGGCCAGACAAGGCAAGTGCAGCATGGGCCTTTGTGCGTACGGCCTTTAATTGATTGCCAGCTCTATCAATATCTCGAGTAAAAGTACCGAATGCGTCTGTATTGAGTCCCTTAGGTATTATTATATTAACTCCAATTTCTTTGAGTAAAGGTTCGATTACTTTCTCTTTCCCATGCATGGTCGCTAGCGCAGCGGTTCGTCCTTTGAAATAATTCATGGGAATGTCCGCAGATATTTCATTACTTACAGTATAGCAAAAATGAGCTGGGCTGAGAATCAAAGTATTTTCACTATCTCGCCAACCCTACACTCGTAATCCTCACCTTTTCGTTCGAAATCATCTATACAAATAATCTGATTCCTAACACTGAAGAAAGTTAGCTTAATGAATTCTTGTCAGGTACTGGGGCGAATACAATACAAGCGTCTTACAAATGTCGCCGGTGCAATTTGCAAAAAAAACGCCGGTGGAATATAATTAACTCAATATAAGATTTTTGTACGTAGAAAGAGGTCCAGTACAGGAGGAAATTAAGAAATCTGAAAGCTTGTTTCCTTGGCACGAGCGGTTGCTAATTGTAAATTTTTCAAACCAAAAAAATACCATGCTCCCCAACCATTCACCGTGGATAAAACAACTCAAACGCACTAGACCTGTAG
>CAZXUM010000089.1:0-2028 GCA_964644005.1 uncultured Candidatus Saccharibacteria bacterium | reverse complement strand
TCAAAAGTGTTACATCCAGAGGAACCGCTATTGCCCGATGGTCGTGCCAATCTCCGCTCAACCGATGATCAGCAACCAAAACATGTGCACATTGATGCAGACGGTGTGATGTTTCGGTCTCATCGCGATGGATCAAGTCACTATTTCACGCCGGAGAAATCAATTGAAATTCAGCACAACCTCGGTGCCGATATTATTTTTGCTTTTGATGAATGTGTTTCACCCACTGAGTCGCTGCACTATCAAAAAGAATCGCTCGATCGAACCCATCGATGGGCACAGAGGAGTTTAGATTTTCACCAGTCAAAAGAAAATCGATCACACCAAGGTCTCTATGGTATCGTGCAGGGCGGACGCGAGGAATCGCTCCGAAAGGAGAGTGCTCAACGGATACACGAAATGCGATCCGGCGACGCGTCGTTTGATGGCTTTGGCATTGGCGGATCATTTGCAAAAGAAGATATGCAGACAGCGGTTCGCTGGGTAACTGAGGTGTTGCCAAAAGAAAAGCCTCGGCACCTCCTCGGTATTGGGGAACCAGAAGATTTGGTGATGGGTTGCGAACTGGGTATCGACACGTTTGATTGCGTTGCGCCAACACGCATGGCACGAAATGGCACCGTGTATGCCGGAAAGGGTCGTGGTCAGCAGGGTAGGATTAATTTACTCAACGCACAATATGTGCACGATGTGGGTCCAATTGATGCGCAGTGCGCCTGCTACACCTGTACTCACTTTAGCCGAGCGTACGTCGCCCACCTCTTTCGTGCAAAAGAAATGCTCGCGGGCACACTCGCAACTATGCATAATCTCACGTGGCTCATTGCATTCGTTGATCGTATTCGCCAACATATGCGTGACGGCACGTTCGATAGTTTTAAGAAAGATTTTTACGCCTAGCTCCTTGTATAGCTTCCCCTTTTTGTGCATCATGCCTATATGAAGTCGCTCAAACGATTAATCCTCAAAGCTCCATACGAACCGGCCGGCGATCAGCCGAAGGCTATTGAGACGTTGATGAAAAGTATTACTGCTGGGCACCGATATCAAACCCTTCTGGGAGTCACCGGCTCGGGAAAAACGTACACTGTTGCCCAAGTAATTGAGCGCATCCAAAAACCGACACTCGTTGTTGCCCATAACAAGACACTGGCAGCACAGCTCGCACAAGAGTACCGAGATTTTTTTCCTGATAACGCCGTGCACTATTTCGTATCGTATTACGATTACTACCAACCGGAAGCATACATTCCACACTCAGACACCTACATTGAAAAAGATGCGCAAATCAACGAAGAGATTGATCGATTGCGTCACGCGACAACACAAGCGCTGCTCACCCGAAACGATGTGATTATTGTGGCAACGGTTTCGTGTATCTATGGTTTGGGAAGCCCGGTTGAGTATGAGAAGGTGAATTTCTTGGTGCAGATAGGGCAACCGTCAAACCGCAGTGACTTCGCCCGGCGATTAATTGATCTCTATTTTGAGCGGACAAATGCTGACTTGCAGCCGGGAACATTTCGAGCGCTCGCGAATGTTATCGAGGTTATGCCGGTGAACGAAAAAATACTGTATCGAATCGAATTTGGCATGGGAACAGGCAGTGAGATGATTGAATCAATTACACTGATCGATCAGGTTTCGCGCCGTATTCTTGAGTCAACAGATTCCTTTTTCTTATTCCCTGCAAAGCACTTCGTAACTGCACCTGAACAGCTTGATCGTGCCTTTGGAGCAATACAGCATGAACTCGAAGAGCGGCTTGTTGAACTTGATGCACAGGGCAAGCTTCTTGAATCAGAACGATTGAAGCGCCGTACCCGCTACGATTTAGCAATGATCCGAGAAATTGGCTACTGCAATGGCGTCGAAAACTATTCGCGTCATTTTTCTGGTAAGTTACCCGGTGAACCGCCGGACACGCTCCTGTCATATTTTCCGCACAACACAGACGGTTCCGCCGATTTCCTAACTGTCATTGATGAGTCGCACGTTACTGTGCCGCAGCTCAACGGTATGTACGCA
>CAZXUM010000088.1:1172-2061 GCA_964644005.1 uncultured Candidatus Saccharibacteria bacterium | reverse complement strand
CCCAGAGCTCGTATCAATCACTGGGTACCGCACAAAAGGCTACATGCAAACCGCATTTGTAAACTTCCTGGCACTGGTGGGATGGAATCCCGGCACTCCGCAAGAAATCTTTTCAATGGACGAGCTCATCACTGCGTTTAACCTCGAACAGATTCAAAAAGGTGGTGCAATTTTTAACATTGAAAAACTCCAGTGGCTCAATCGCGAGTATCTTAAAAAAGAATCTGATGCCTACTTTGTTCAAGCGCTGATAACACACCTTCCGCAGCTTTCAGTTGATATGCAGCACAAGCTTGTACCAACCATTCGCGAACGCATCATGGTACTTGCTGATATCAAGGACATGGCAACAAACGGCGAATTCAGTTATCTCATCGATGAACCGACAATCACAAAAGAAAAACTCCTTTGGAAAGACACGCCCGCAGAAACAATTGCAGCTCACCTCACCACTAGCCAGCAACTTCTTACTGCCGTACCCGAAAACACCTGGACAACCGACGTCATTAAAGCCACACTCTGGCCACACGCAGAAAAAGAAGGGAAGGGTCTTGTGCTCTGGCCAATCCGCTACGCCCTCACCGGAAAAGACCAATCTCCCGACCCATTTACCGTTGCAGCACTGCTTGGAAAGACGGCGACACTCCAGCGTATTTCTACAGCGCTCGGTTTTTTGTCATAACTTTGGCATAATAGGGAAGTGAATCTTCGAATGGTAGCCAGTTCTCTCTTTTGTCTTGCCATTTTTGTTATTGGCAGCGTGCTCTTTAACACTGCGCCAGAGGTGTTTGCAGAAGACGCAACCGTTGATGCCCTCCGCCAAAAAAATGAAGAAAAGAATGTCGCCCTTAAAAAAAGATTTTATTTCGTCTTTTAGACTCATAACAGT
>CAZXUM010000088.1:0-1162 GCA_964644005.1 uncultured Candidatus Saccharibacteria bacterium | reverse complement strand
CAACAGTACCGCCAGCAGGTGACCACAACGGGTCAGCAAGCAACAACACTCAAATCTGAAGTCAACAAACTGGCTACCACCGAACAAAAACTACGCAAAGATATTTCGGCAACAGAAAGTAAAATTGACATTGCTGCGCTCACCATTCAAAAAATCACTAAGGAAATCGAGCTGACCGGCAAAAAAATCGACACGGCAAAAGACGCTGTCGCGAGTTCACTCCGTACTATTGCGCACATTTCAAATACCACCGTTACCGAATTTATGCTCGGCAACCGCACCTTTGCTGATGCCTGGGTTGAGGTCGAAAATCAGCGCACCTTTCAAAAAGAAGTTCGTGAAAAAACAACTGAACTGAGCACCTACAAAGATGAATTGCTCGTTTCAAAATCTGAGCGTTTAGGCCAACAAAAAACACTCCAAGAACTGCGCGGTGAACTCTCGGACCGCACCCAACTGGTGGTTCAAAACAAACAGCAGCAGAGTACGCTCCTGAGTCAAACACGTAACAAAGAGGCCGAGTATCAGCGCATGCTTGCAGAGAGCCTCAAACGTAAAGTTGCCTTCGAACAAGAAATCCGCGATTTTGAATCGGCTATTAAAGTACAGCTCGATCCAAGTAGTATTCCGAAATTCGGCTCGGGAGTGCTTTCGTCACCACTCGACGACGTTTTTATCACTCAGCCATTTGGTGATACAGAGTTTTCTCGATCAAACGCCTTCGTATACAACGGCAATGGCCACAACGGGGTAGACTTTCGAGCAACTCCCGGAACCCGCATTAAGGCCGCCCTCGAAGGAGTGATTACTGGTACTGGCGACACCGACCTCGGTTGTCCGCGCGCTTCGTATGGAAAATGGGTGCTCATTCAGCATCCAAATGGTCTCAGTACCCTCTACGCCCACTTATCAAGTATCACTGCCACGAAAGGGCAGCAGGTAGGAACAGGCAGCGTTATCGGCTATTCAGGCAACACAGGATATTCCACAGGACCACACCTCCACTTTACAGTCTATGCTACTCAGGGTGTTACAATTACCACACGTCCAAGTAGAGCATGTGGTCGGGACATAACCCTTCCTGTCGCCGATTTGAAAGCATACCTAAATCCACTACAGTATTTATAAGCAACATGAGTACTCACTACAGACAACACGGAAA
>CAZXUM010000087.1:0-2116 GCA_964644005.1 uncultured Candidatus Saccharibacteria bacterium | reverse complement strand
GCCGTATCTGTTTCCAACCCACGTTCCCGGCTGTGGTGGTAACGGCAAGATAGAGCGAATTCCCGGACAAGCGGCGCACCGATGCGTCGACGTAAACTCATTTGAATCGATGCGCCGCCGCCTGCACCACTTTGTGTCAAAACACGCACTCAATATGGATGGACTCGGGCCACGTATTGTTGATCAGTTGCTCGAAGCCCAGCTTATTGTTGATGGTGCCGATCTGTTCACTATTACAAAAGGCGATCTCTTGGCACTACCGCGTTTTGCAGAAAAATCTGCTGATACTGTTATCAGTACTATTGCGAAAGCTCGGACACAATCGCTCGCGCGGTTTCTCATTGCGCTCTCTATCCCGCAGGTAGGGGAAGAAACCGCACATGCTATTGCTGATCACTTTGGTTCTATTGAAAAAGTGGCGAATGCAACTGCCGACGATTTTCGCGCGGTGTACAGTATTGGTGACGTTGTTGCGGTGTCGCTGACTACGTGGTTTTCCACACCTGCTCATAAAAAATATCTTGCAAAACTTTTGACACACATTGCTATTACCTCAACCGGAAAAAATCGTATTCGTGCAAGCGGTCCACTCGCTGGCAAAACAGTTGTCCTTACCGGCTCACTTGAGATGCTGAGTCGCGATGAAGCGAAGGCACACATCCGTGCAGCTGGTGGAGATGTGGCATCGTCAGTATCAGCACAGACCAGCTACGTTGTTGCTGGCGCTGAGGCCGGTTCAAAGCTTGCGGCTGCAACGAAATTAGGCGTTCCGGTACTCACTGAGTCAGAGTTTTTAGCGCTCATCCAATCGTAAGACACTGTGCTAGTATAGCCACTATGAAACCCGAAGTAGTTACCAACCTCGCCGCTCTCTGTCGATTGTCGTTCACCGACGAACAGCGCACGTTGTTTGCAAAAGAATTCGAATCTATTATTGCGTACGTAAGCACGATTACAGACATTGCCGGGAGTACAGCCGCTGCATCACATACGCCGACGCAGCGAAATGTATTTCGTGATGATGTTGTCACTACACAGCCGTGTCAGTACACCGATGCGCTCCTGGCTGAAGCCCCTGAACGAGAAGGTGACTATCTCGTGGTGAAAAAGATTTTGTCACAACCATCTGCGTAATATGATCAACACCGAAACGCTCACTATTGCAGCAACACATGCGCACCTCACGAATGGTGATTTTTCAGTGAAGGAACTTGCCGCCGCCTACGAGAGCACTATTGAAAAAAAGAACCCTGACATCAACGCGGTGATTGAAGTCTACGATGACATTGCCGCACAAACGAAAGCCGCACAGCAACGTTTTTCCGACAAGACAGCAACAGTGCTCACCGGTGTTCCGCTTGCAATTAAAGACAACATTTTGATTGCCGGAAAAAAGGTAACGTCAGCATCAAAAATTTTGACCGACTACGTTGCCCCATACACGGCAACCGCAACACAGCGACTGGCCGATCAGGGAGCAGTCTTTCTTGCTCGAGCAAACATGGACGAATTTGCTATGGGCGCATCGACCGAAACCTCGTACTACGGTGTTACAAAAAATCCACACGATCTCTCACGTGTGGCGGGCGGTACGTCTGGTGGATCAACTGCCGCGGTGGCGATGGGCGGTGTACTCGCCGCACTCGGCTCAGATACTGGTGGATCAATTCGCCAACCTGCATCGTTTTGCGGAGTGGTCGGTCTGAAACCAACGTATGGCGCCGTGTCTCGCTATGGTCTCATGTCGATGACGTCGTCGCTCGATCAAATTGGTCCTATCACAAAAACAATCGACGATACTGAAGTGCTCTTTGATGCGCTAACGGGAAAAGATCCGCACGATGCGACGTCGGTTGACTATGAAAAAGTGAAACAGTCTCGCGCAGCAAAAACAATTGGCGTGCCGCGTGCTTTTCTTGAAAAGGGAATTGATCCTGATGTGCAGGTGCTTTTTGAAGCGACGCTCAAAAAACTTGCCGACGAAGGTTACATAATCCGTGATATCGATTTACCGCTCCTCCCGTACTCTGTTCCAACGTACTACATTATTGTGCCTGCAGAAGTGTCGTCAAACCTTGCTCGATACGATGGGATGAAATATGGGTTGAATGTTCCC
>CAZXUM010000086.1:0-2163 GCA_964644005.1 uncultured Candidatus Saccharibacteria bacterium | reverse complement strand
TGGTGTTTGCGGGTGCGACCAGGCCCGTGTTGGGTGATGCGCTGAGCGTGACCGTCGGCGCGGTCACGGTCAGCACGCGCGGTGGCGTGGAGGTACCCATCAAGCCGAGGTGATCTGCGGCGCGTGCGGCAATGCTGTACGTGCCCACCATCGGCGTCCAACTCAGACTATGTAGATTGCCAATGCTGCTGCTCGGCGCCAGTAGCTGGGTGGCGGCAGCGGTGGGCGTGATCAGGAATTTTAGCTCGGCGGCGTTGACACTCACATCATCGGTAGCCTGCATCGTCAGCGTCAGCGGTGTGCCCGTGGTGATCGTGCTATTGCCCGTCGGCTGGGTCAGCGTGACCACATCACATCGCTCGATAGCCACCTCCAAGCTTTCCGGTAATCATCACGCGCTCCAGCTTCAGAGTCGGTTTCCAGTCTAGAAAAATACCCGACGAATCGCGAATGACATTCAAACCGGTAACCGGATCGACGAAGTGCGTCACCGGAATGCGACGGCACGGTCCTTGTCACTATTCGTCGAATCACAATAAGTAGACTTGACCCGTTTCCCTTTTTCTTCATCGCCCTGGGCCAGCGCATCGCTGTCCAGCGCAAGATGCATGGCATCACGCAAGTGGATCTGGCCGAAGAATTGGGAATTTCCCAGCAGGCCATGAACTCGTTCGAGAAGGGCCGCCGTCGCGTGCCGGTGTCGCTGCTGCCGGTGATCGCGCAGACCTTGCACACCACGCTGGATGCGCTGGTCACTCAGGAAGCAGCCACCGCAACAGCGGCGCCAAAGAAGCGCGGACCTCAGAAGAAGATCCGGCAGCAGCTCGAACAGATCGAAGCCTTGCCGATGGCCAAGCAACGCGCCATCGCGCAGGTGCTCGACTCCATGCTCGCGAACCCGTCGTAGACGACTGACCCACCGCAACCGCAAAACAACAAGGCCCGCATGGCTGCGGGCCTTGTGCTTCACGGCTCAACAAAAATGAATCTGACCCCCTGCTTCTCTTTATCAGAAACGGGTAGCTAATCCGACACTCGCACCACTGATGCTGGGCTCGCCATTTCGATGCCCCTCTTGCTGCATGACGCCAGTCTTATCATCGATCCGTTGTTACTCGCGTCCATACGAAACGTGCCAGTGATTTCGACATAGCGGCCATCAAGAGTTTTCGCAACGTCGTCGAGCTGATCGTAATGAACGAGCGATATGCATCTAGAGACTGTCCAATCTTCGTGATCCTTCCACGTCAACCAGAAATTCTTATCCTCATGGCGCAAGCTGATCCAGCCTCTAACTTTGACGAGCTCTCCATCATGTGATGCTGGATCATTCAGGATTTTCACGAACTCCGTGTCAACGGTGTTCGTAACATGAGGATTGCTCGAACAAGCAGTTAGCATTCCCGCAGCGAGGAGCGCGACAGTCAATCTGATCATTGTTCTAGGCTCCGTCAGTTACTTGGCTCAGGCGTCAAAAATTGACCCTGTTGCTTGTCCAGATTCTTCTGCTGCTGACGCGCTTCGCGTGGAGTCATGGTTCCTTCAATCATTCTGAATTGAATTCTGCCACCAACAATTTCGGTTACTCCAACGCGTCCCTCGCTCACAACACCATTCGGCAAACCTTGCGCCAAGGGAGCGGCATCACCTGGACTTAGCACTCCGTCCGACTGCCCATCAATATGGCCATGAAGAACTGCAACGGCGCCCGAAGGAATGGCCGCCGTGGCAGAGTCGGTTCGAGATGTGTGCCCTGTAGTTGCATCCTGCGCAACCTGCACTTTAAGACCGCCCCCTTCTGCAACAACGAAACCAACTTTTTCCTTCGTCCCAGATGTGACTGCTACCTGCGATTTCTGATCGACCATTGTCTTAGAAACTTCAGGAGATGCCTGCGTCGTTTGTCCGTTTGATCTGCTCGGAACATAGCTGTCCGCGTTGATGCATGCGCGAGCCGATCCCCCGGCGCATGCTTCGCGGCCATCAGGGTCCGTGAATTTGTACGGATTGTTGTTAGCGTAGTTGTAGCGATTAAAGCTCGCGCCCGTGCTCGGGTTGGTGCTGACAGGATCGTTCGACAGGAACCGTCCGATGCCGGGATCGTAATAGCGCTGCTGCATATATGTCAGCCCGGTGTCCTTGTCCATGTCGTGGCCGGTGTAG
>CAZXUM010000085.1:0-2196 GCA_964644005.1 uncultured Candidatus Saccharibacteria bacterium | reverse complement strand
CCAAACACCCGGCCGTAGGTATCGTATTCGGCACGCTTTTTTTCATCGGAGAGAATTGCGTAGGCTTCACTTGCCTCTTTAAATTTAGCAGCATCACCACCCTGTTTGTCGGGGTGATGTTTGTGCGCCAATTTGCGAAAGGCCTTTTTAATATCATCAGGTGATGCCTTTTTATCCACACCGAGTATTGTGTAGTAGTCAGTAGCCATGGCTATGTATAGTACAATATTTTATAGAGTTTTCAATGGAGGCCCTTATGTTCCATGATGGTACTCGGTTTGATCTCGTATCCGACCGAAACCTACATCGCATCACTGGCTGGTGCATCATCATTCCACTCTGCATCATCCTCGGTGTGTTTGTTGGCGGATGTCTTGGTTAAAACCCACACTGCACAGTTGGCGGTGTGGGTTTTTTCCGTGTTTCCGCGGTTGCATGTTTTTAACTTCACCGTATAGTGGTACATATGTCAATTACCCTCGATGGCAAGGTTGTGCGAGCCAAGAAAGAAACAGCGCTTACCGCTCGAGTTACCGCACTCCGTGCTCGCGGCATCACCCCACACTTGGTGATTATTCAGGTCGATACACTGGCTGCTTCATCGGCCTACATTCGCCAAAAGGTGTCGTGTGCACAGACGGTTGGCGTACGAGTGACGCACACACAATTTCCTGCATCGATATCTCAAGAAGCGCTCTGCGAAGCTGTCGCTGTGCACAACACAGACGCAAATGCACACGGCATTATCGTGCAGTTGCCGTTACCGTCACACCTGTCAAAAGATGCGGTGCGCACTATTATTGACACCATTGATCCGTCGAAAGATGTCGACGGACTTACGACAACAAATGTAACGAAACGAGCCACGGGCGATACGACGGCACTCGTTCCGGCTACTGCGCGTGGCATTATGTCACTCCTCGCCTACTATCATGTTGCTGTTGCAGGTGCGAATGCGGTAGTGATGGGTCGATCAGCACTTGTTGGCACTCCCACCGCTCAATCTCTCGCTGCCGCCGGTGCAACCGTGCAGGTCGTACATTCACAGACCGAAAACCCCGCCAGCATCACTCGCGCCGCTGACATTCTTATTGTCGCTATTGGTAAACCACGCTCGGTGACCGCTCTGTTTGTATCGCCCCACACCGTTGTTGTTGATGTTGGTATTAGCGAAGTCGATGGCCAGTTAGTAGGCGACGTTGATGCCGCAACGGTGGCGCCAGTGGTGAAGGCACTCTCACCAGTACCGGGCGGTGTTGGCCCACTCACCGTTGTCTCACTGATAGAGAATGTTATTGACGTTGCAGAAAAAAGGTAGTACGGTTTACATAGAAAGCGAGGTTCCAATGGATGACAACAGCGGTGACACCAGCTACGACTTGTGTGAGAAAGACGCCGCCCCCTTTTCACGATTTTTGGATAACGTTTTTTGTGTATTTGTACTCATCTGCGCATTCGTGCTAACGATCGCCATTGATTGGGCCAAGGTATACAACTCTCCACGTCACAAAGAAAGTACAAACGATGGACAATTCCGAATGCCCTAAACAGACCAGAACAGGAGCACCCACCAACACGTTGGTGGGTTTTTTGTATGCAAAATCCCCGCAGCACACTGCGGAGATTTTGATCACATTTTGCGTACGACACTCCTTATTTTTCCTTACTTTTGTTCCGGACCGTTTTCTTTGTACTCTGCGTCACGAACCGGACCATCACCTCCATCTTTCTTTTGGTCGCCGGTTGCAGCGCCCGGGGCATCTGCACTACCTCCCGCCTGCTGGTTTAAGTATTGACCAATTTTTTGCATTTCAGTTGAGAGAGCTTCTGACGCTTTCTTAAGCGCGTCGAGAGACGGCGCAGCAGTATCTTTAGCTGCACACAGTTCGCCAATTTTTGCTTCAATTGTCGACTTCACCTCTGCAGGCACCTTGTCGCCAGCATCTTTGAGCGCTTTTTCTGCGGTGTACGAGAGCTGCTCAGCAATATTTTTAGCTTCGACAAGTTCTTTCTTTTCCTTGTCTTTGCTTTCATTTACCGCAGCGTCTTGTTTCATTTTTTCAATATCTTCTTTCGAAAGGCCCGAGCTTGCCTCAATACGAATTGATTGCTCTTTGCCGCTCGCCTTGTCTTTTGCTTTCACATTCAAGATACCGTTTGCATCAACATCAAAAGTTACCTCAACTTGTGGCATAC
>CAZXUM010000084.1:0-2242 GCA_964644005.1 uncultured Candidatus Saccharibacteria bacterium | reverse complement strand
CACTAATAGTAAGCATGCGCGATGTTTGCATTTGGTAGCACTCGTACTGCACTAAATACTCTTTCGACACCGCGTTACACGGAAAGTGCGGGTCGTCACTCAACCACTTCGTTTGGTGTCCGGGAACTGCACCAAGCCCCTGCCCCGTTACAATATTTTCCATAAACGCACCGCCATAGCACGAGCGCTGGCTATACTCATCTTTCAGTGAGGCACAGGCGTCGAGCGCAGCGGGTAAACTGTAACTTTCATACGCCATAACGCCGTGTCCTACACCATGCAAACATTCAAATTCACCAAAGCTTGTATCGAAGTTGGCGCAGAGCGTATCAATTCTTTCGCTCAGGTTCTCAGTGCCGCTTTCGGTAATAAACGCTTCCATTGCGCCGTGATAAAAACCTGAGTGACACGAGAAGTCGCCCTTTTCAAATACTGTAGCACCAAACATTTCAAACGCACTGTGTCCTAGTTGGTGTGCTTGCTGGTGACAATCGCGCTGGGTAGCCCCCTCTTCAGCATCAACTAACAATTCATTCATTGTGCGTTCCGCTCCCGCAATGTGCAGCACTTCTTTCATAACTCCTTTGTCTTTTGTTACCTCAAACATGTCGAGTGTCACGAACCATGCATCGAGCTTTTTTGGCATAAACTCATAGTAGATCGATCGTACTTTAATCTTGAGTTTGTCGATTAATGCTTTTACCAATTCAGTGACACTGAGATCTGCTGCGCGAACATCATGTTCTAGAGCAGTAGGATCAACGTATCCAGGCACTGCGGCCACTGTTATTTTTCCTGAAAAAGATGCGTAGAGGTGGTCATGGAAATTCCATACGCCAGCCTTAGTGAATGTGAATTCATACAATTCGCCTGTTTTGATACCACGGCAGGCATCAAACATTCCTTTTTCTTTCTCGCTGTCACAGTCTTCAATATCTGAACCTGGGTAGGCGGTGTGTGTTGGATGAATATTTGATGCTGGCCAGCGATCGTTCGTATCGATATTTTCAAAGATGACTTTCTCACCCTGTTTAATTTCTACAATCGCCGGTTCGAATCCTGTTGCAGTCATGTGGATGACGGTTGCTGACGACTCTTCATGGGCTCGGGTAGACGGTGTCGAAACAGCATATACACCCACCACAAAAACGCTAACGAGTGCGCCAACAATATATTTTTTCTTCATTGCACTGATTATAGCAAAATATTCGTGCGAGGTACCCGGGTGGGTTACATTTTTGCTTTAATTTTTTGATACCACAACTCATACGCAGCATTCGTTACATGAAATGAGTCGCTCGCATAGTACAGACTGGGATTTTTTACAAAAGGATCGTCAGCCCACGGAAGATAGAGCTCAACATACGGCACACCATTCTTTTGGGCTAGTTTTTTATAGTTTCCAAAAAAATAATTACTCCTGATGCGATAGAATATACTAACCGGAAACGGAAAAAGTGGAGCTGATCCTACATTACCAGAGGTAAAAAATATGACCTTTTTTGAGTGACGTTTAGTGAGTTGGAGTAGCGTCTCAAGATCACGCATGGCATCTGAAAGTGGAGTGAGGTGCACAATATCATTGGCACCAAGTTGGATCAAAATAGTATCAACCATTTCTTCTTTTTGAGAGATTGGACAATAACAAGTCCACCATGGATTCTTAAACCGCTCACGCTCAGATTGCGTATTTCAGCTTGAGAATAGTCTTTTGATACTTTTCCCGCAATAGAATACTCCGGCGATGACGCACCGATGCCAACACCAAGACTATCTCCTATAATAATTTTTGTAGTGGGTTTCTCTGGTATTACCGAAAAAGCGGCAGTCTGCTCCACTAGTTTCTTGCTCACCAGTACTAGTCTATTGATTCTCAACAGTTGGTAGATTACAAAGGCGATACTGAGAAATCCAATGCTGATTGGAATATATTTCATAATTATATACTACTATAACCAGCCTCTACAATGCGGAGGAGGTGGGATTTGAACCCACGGTCCAGTTTCCCGGACTCCCGTGTTCGAGACGGGTGCCTTCAACCACTCAGCCACTCCTCCAATAGTACTCGTAGTACTCATCGCACCAGCTCTTTTCTACCGTACCACTTTTAGCGGGATCTTTCAAAAATAGTGAGAAATGTGGTATAGTCTTCGCCGAGAGTGTGGCACACTGGGAAACTCTATCCGGGAGCGGCTCGGCTCACACTCTCTTCTTTTTGGCCCTATCGTCTAATGGTTAGGAC
>CAZXUM010000083.1:381-2324 GCA_964644005.1 uncultured Candidatus Saccharibacteria bacterium | reverse complement strand
TTTCAAATACCTTTACCTGAGCGAGGCCGAGGATGTCTGCGTTACGAATGTTCAAATCGAGAGCTTCACTCATGCCATCACTAAGATTTTTTCGGAGATACTTTTTGTCAGCAGCAAGTGGCTTGAGTACTTGCTGTTCACCGGCATCACGAAAAGTGTACGTGGCAATTTCTGAAAAACCGAACGTGCCGAGCACTTCGGCAATTCGGGAGGCGTAATAAAATGCTGGATTGATTTGTTGCACTGGTGAGTGGGCATCGAGCGAAGCAGGTAGTACATTTTCATATCCCCACACTCGGGCAATATGATCAGCAACATCTTCAGGAATTAGTATGTCTAACCGATCTGCTGGTGGCGTAACAACAAACACAGTGTCGCTCCCCTGTTGGCTGTGCGTACATTGACATCGAGATCGCGTGAGCACACCAGCAACAACATGTGCGGGAACGAGCGCCCCGAGAATTGTTGAGAGCTGGTTGAGCGACACCTTCACTGACGGCTGTATTTCTGGATGTGGGTATACGTCAACAATTCCCGCAATGTTGGTAGCATCTGATCCTGCAATATCTTTAATGAGGGCGACAACAGCAGCTACTGCTTCGGGAACCCATGTTGCAGTAATATGATTTTCAAATCTGACTGACGCTTCGGTGCGCACACCGAGTACTTTTGCGGCCTGGCGAATACGGATAGCATCGAAATGTGCAGCTTCAATAAGTACCGATTGTGTATGGTCAGTTACTTCGGCAGCTACTCCTCCTTTAATGCCGGCAAGTCCGAGAATAGTGTTTGATCCCGTTTCAGTAATGAGTGGGGTTCCTTCAGGCAAGGTGCGTTCAATACCATCAAGTGTAGTGAGTGTTTCACCTGCACGAGAATCACGAACGGTGATTGCGTAAGTACCGTGTATTTTTGTAAGCGAGTCGGCGTCGAACGCATGGAGCGGCTGCCCAATCGAAAGCATGACGTAGTTAGTCGCATCAATCACATTGTTGATTGATCGATGGCCAAGCGCTTCGAGTCGCTCACGCAGCCACACTGGCGAGGGACCAATTTTAATTCCATTAACGAGCGCAGCAGCGTAGCGAGTGCACGCATTGGTTGCAATGGTTACCCGCACTTCATCTGTCGTAGGAAGCGCAGAAATACTCGGTGTCGCTTGTGCAGACAACGGCATAGGTAGCACAAGTGCAACTTCACGAGCAACGCCGCGGTGTGATAACAAATCGTGTGCTCGATCAGGGGTAACCTTCACATCAATAACCCAGTCTGTTGCGGGAGTAGCACTACCAACAGGTACAATCGATTCAATTTCAGATGAGTGCATGGTAAGAGCAGTTGCCAGCTCTTCCGGCGACGGCAGTTCACATTCAATATAATCTTGGAGCCATGAGTACAGAATTTTCATGAGAAATTAAAATTGGTTTATCAGTCGAAGATCGCCAGTGTAGAGCAGTCGAATATCGGAAATGCCGTGTTTAATCATCACCAAGCGTTCGATACCGCCTCCAAATGCAAATCCCTTGTGTACCGCTGGATCAAGTTTTGCTGCCCGCAGTACCTGTGGGTGGAGCATTCCTGCACCCATTACCTCAAGCCATTTACCACGAAACTGGACATCAATTTCTACGCCGGGTTCAACGAACGGAAAATAACTTGGACGAAACCGCACCTGCGCTTCAGGTCCAAGTAACTTTTTGAAAAAGAGGTTAAGGGTGCCCTTGAGTGTTGCCATCGATGCGTCAGGCGCAACAACCATACCATCAACCTGAAAAAACTGAGCCTCATGGGTTGCGTCAGTAGCTTCATTGCGGAACACTTTTCCGGGAGCAATAATCCGGACTGGCGGTGGGTTCTGTTCGAGAAATCGCACATCGACTGCGGTCATGTGTGTACGGAGTAGTTCACGCGAAGATTCTGGCTGCAACCAAAACGTATCTTGT
>CAZXUM010000083.1:0-371 GCA_964644005.1 uncultured Candidatus Saccharibacteria bacterium | reverse complement strand
GGATGATGCGAAGGAACATTGAGCGCGTCGAAATTGTAGTACTCAGAATCAATTTCGGGACCACCAATAATGGAAAAGCCGAGCTCGCTGAAAATACTGTAGATCTGTCGGACACACTGGGAAACGGGATGTCGGTGCATAGAACTTATCGGGGCATGAGTGAACCTTGTGTCGCAATATCAATAAAAGTAACCGTTGATGGTTTTACGAACACAGCACTGTCGACGGTCCACGCTTCACAGTCATAGTCGAGTTCTTGATTCGCATCGAACTGTTGACCTTGCGCTGATGCTTTTGTATTACCTGCCATTGCTGACGCATCTACTTTTATTTTCACACCCTGTGGCATCATGTTTGACCATGTGTACATG
>CAZXUM010000082.1:0-2386 GCA_964644005.1 uncultured Candidatus Saccharibacteria bacterium | reverse complement strand
AGTCGACGTCGCGGTCGTTGTTGCTTGCATAGTCTTCAGGGTTTTGATTTGCGGCACAAGATTTTCTAAATCCTCGATGCTGCGAAAGCCGTAGTAAACATCGTCGTTCATGATAAGGGCAGGCAGACGATCTGGATTAATGTTATAGATCGACGTGAGCGTTTCGAGTGCAGATAAGTCGAGGTCGTAGTCGAATGAGTAGACGCGTAATGCAGGGTACTGTTCACGTAAGTAGGTGAGTACAAATCCTTGTCGTTTACACTCTTCACACTCGCGAGCATTCGTGTAAAAGTAAATAATCGATACTGGTGCTTCGGCACACTTCTCTTCAATTCGTTGCATCAGTACGTAATCTTTAAGCTGAAGCAGGGAGTAGTAACGTTTGAGGTGAATAACCTCGTCATTGTTGGCGCTGAGTTCGCTCTCCATAAATGAGAGACGGTTACCCAGCTCACCGAGCTCGGTTGAGAGGGCTGTACTGCCGAGGTGGCGACACGATGCTTCTTGCAGTAAATCAAACTGTGTTTCTGATGACAGAATGTCGATGGTAATGCGGTCGCCGATGGTCCGAATCGACTCTGCTCGCTTGGTGTTGAAGTGAATATTCAAAGCGATACCGAGCCCAAAAACAAGGGCGGTAATGAGAAAGGCGAGAAGGTATGTTTTAACGTCTATAGGTCGCATTGCTACACACTACCTCCAAGAGGTCTTCTTTGACAGGGCTGCGTTGTATACCGACTTCATGAGCCAAAGTGGTGCAATAATTGGATAGACAATAATGTAGAGGAAAAATTCGATATCAGGCTTTGCGCTTCCTTCAACATATTTCTTTGCGGTGAGAATAAGGGTTACCGTGAGTGCGAGAAGAATGATGCTTACAAACGTGAGAATGCTGGTCCGCACATAAAAGAGGTTATGGAATAGTCGCGGCCACTCAGGATTGATACCAACAGTGCTCCAGAGTTCGTACTTTTCAAATCCGAGACGAATCCAGTTAGTAAAGCCGATAGCCAACAGAGCCATGATGCCAAGTAAGCCGGCGCACGCCGTCGGAATAGTGATCATACCGATGTTTCCATACTTTGGGTTAAGCACAAGATGACGATAATCGATCGTGTTTTTAATAAAGCCGTATGTCCAGCGAACGCGTTGCACGTAGAGTTTCTTCAGTGTTTTTGGTCCGCAGGTGTATACCCACGCAGT
The DNA here is from genome assembly GCA_964644005.1 of uncultured Candidatus Saccharibacteria bacterium. Lineage (GTDB taxonomy): Bacteria > Patescibacteriota > Minisyncoccia > Phycocordibacterales > CAZXUM01 > CAZXUM01. The sequence goes on along the minus strand of CAZXUM010000082.1, from coordinate 1,183 downwards.
AGCACAATTCCGAATTTTGTAATTGTGGCTCTGCATACGCATTGCCATTTCCATATCTTCGGTGTTGTGTGCTTTGCGGTACACGCCAAGTTCATCAAATACTCGTCTGCGGAAGAGTGAAAATGGACCAGGGGTAACATGAATCGCATCGAGCTGCTCGTAGAGTTTTTTAAGAAACACGCCAATTTTATACTCAATTGATTGGATGCGCTGCATCATACTGCTCGGATTATGAATTTTGAGCGCAGGAGTAACTGCCATAGTTTCAGAATCATCAAAATAGCGGATGAGTTTTCTGAGGGTATCTTTCCCTACGTATGAGTCGGCATCGAGACAGCCGACAATTTCTGCGGTTGTATGTGCGAGCGCAAAGTTGAGCGCGGTATGTTTGCCGCCGTTCTCTTTTGTGAACGCGTTAATTTGCGGATGTGTTGCAAATGACTGCGCGATACTCCACGTATTGTCGCTGCTGCCGTCGTCAACAATAGTGATAGAGAGTTTGTCTTTTGGATAGTCGAGTGCTAAGAGCGAATCGATGGTGCCACTGAGTGTTTTTTCTTCATTGAAACAGGGAACAAAAATAGCGACTGAAGGTGTGGTAGCAGCATTAAATGGGGTGATGAGGTGTGCAGAAATAACCGCGTGCTCGGCGTGGAGGGCTTTTCTTCGATTGAGAAAGGTAATAACCAAAAAGACCTGAAAATACAGGGAGATAAACATGAAGCCGTATATGATAATATCGGTCGCAGAAAGGCTCGAGAGCATGTAGCAGGAGTATACCGATTTTGATACACTAATGCAAAGATAAATTATATATATGATTCTGAAACTTGTGGCGATTATTGCGGCTATTGGCGTTGTTGGAGAAGGAGCTGTTGTCTATACCCAGCACAAACAAGCAATAAACGTGGAAGAAGCTAGCTCGGTAACACGTGAAGGTACTATGAAGAACGACGAGGGTACTAAGGAAAGTGAAGCCTTCTCGATTAAAGGTTCAATCAATGATTTACTCGGTAAAAATGGTAACTACAAATGTACTGCACGTCACACTACTGCTGCAGGTGCATCGCAGGGAATCGTCTACATTTCTGGCACAACTGTTCGTGGCGACTTCACCACTGACGTTGCAGGTTTGAATACAAAAGTTGAAAGCCACTTTGTTACCGAAGGGGAATACATGTAC
>CAZXUM010000081.1:0-2419 GCA_964644005.1 uncultured Candidatus Saccharibacteria bacterium | reverse complement strand
GGGAGTAAGTCGTAACAAGGCACGGGTAGCGGAAGCTGCTCGTGGAATAATTCAAAAACAATCGGTACAGGATTTGTACCTTACCGTGTCGATCGTGCCTCTCTATTAGATAGAGGGCATGGAGTTGTCTGGTCTCACAACAGTCTGACAATTGGGAAAGACCAATCGCGGCATCACGAACGATGCTGTGTAGCAGGACGGAACAAAACAGAGTGTATATACGTCTATGTCTGTGTTGTGTATCGATTAAAAAAGTGGTATCGTCATTCTGATATCCACTATGACTACCGCCCGATTTTTTGCTGGTATCTTAATTGGAAGCGCTGTCACATTACCTCTCTTTGGTGCAGCGCAGATTGCTGTTAAAAAAGCACTGGTGCTGAACGCTAATGTAATACCCCGATCTCAAGATGCGGGTTTTTTTGTTATGCTCGATTGGGAACACACTACTTCGGATACAAAAGTTTCTGGTCAGGAAGTTGCACTTTTGCGTGCAAACGATCCCTCGGGAAATAACTGGGTTACCATCAAACAAGCACCTGCGAGCGGCGGCTCTGTTGTTGATACACAAGTAACTGAGTCCGTCCCGTACTACTACCGTGTTCGTGGCGAAACCCTTTCAAATAGTATTAAAGTTCAAGCGGTAAATGCGCCGCAGGATCTCCGAGCTGTATCGTCGGTTCGGGTGAATAATAATCAAATAGTTACTCTCGTGTGGAGTGATACATCGGAATGTGAACGTGGCTACATCATTGAACGCGCCCTCCAGCCACAGATTCAAGAAGGCTTCACACAAGATGTGCAGTATTGGGAAGAAATTTCTGTAGTGCCTACACAGACAAATACTTATACTGATCGAACAGCCAAAGCTTTCGGTGCATATACGTATCGTGTGCGAGCATTCTCAGGTGCTGCAGCAAATCGATTTTATTCTCCGTACGCTACGCCAGTGAATGTCCCCGAGTAAGAAAGAGTATTGTTATTGTGAGCAGACGCAGTATGCGTTTGAATCAGATCCAAAAGTGCACGGGTTTGTCTGTTGGGGTATTGGAAATGGACCGAGGGATGCTGTACCAACACATATACCAGCGTACGCCGTTTGAACAAATGGATTTGCCCGGCTTTGGCCAGGGGTTCCATCTCCATATATTTCGGGTAGTTCACACTCGCCGCCGGGCCCGTCTTGAAAGTAGCGAGTGGTGCAAAGTATGTATCCCTGACCAGATCCTTCATATGTTGGACATTTCCACTGACTCTGTGGATTTTCCTGGTATGCACCAATAACTGAGTTACCTTCTTTATCAAAACAGCGAACTGTAGTGTCTTCAAGAATGTGTGCGCTTACTTCATACCCTGTTGGACATGCTGCCGCAATAAAGTCAGGCATGTCAATGGTGTTTGGAGGAACCTGACATGATCCGCCGCCGTAGCTTGGAATGACTGGTGGAAGAATAGTGAGAATAACTGGTGTGTTCCAACCAGCAGGGAAGAAATAGCCGTAGTTGCCAGTGGTTGTATCCGGAAACGAAGAAATAAATCCTCCGTTAACAAGCTGATCCCCGACGTTGGTCCACTCGTTTAGGTTTCCTGATGTTGGATCGGCATTGCTCCACGCGATGCCGCCGGCATTATTCGGAATGTTGTCAGGATTAAATAGGGGATATGCACCGTTTTCGCTAAAGTACAGTGCGTTTGCTGTGTTAATGCTGCGGATATTTGCGACGCGTTGTGTTGCCTCGGCACGAGCACGAGCGGTACCGGTTACGGCAAAGATAACACTGCTCAACAATGAAATAATTGATACGACAAGCAAAAGCTCAATAAGAGTAAAACCAAAAGGACTCGACATCGAATTTCTATACATAGAACTATTTTAGCACGGGAACGTATATTGCAAGCGGAGTAATCCAGAGTATTGACTTTTTATATATAATGTGCCATTATTAAATCTGAAAGATTGTCACAACCTCACACCTTCAGGGAGTAATCATATGTGGTACCGGCTGTCTCTGTTGTTCGTTGTTGTTGTTGTTGTGCTGGCGAGTGTCCTCGGCTGTGATCAGTATTCAAGCGGCCAAGCGAAAGTTGTGGCCTCTCCAGTCACCACAGCTGCAGCGCCTGCGAAAGAGGTCTGCACTGTTGATCAGCTCATTGTTGCAATTGCATACAAAGAATCGAGCGGTTGCGATGTTGCAATTGGCGATCGTGCTCTCCGCAATAAAGCATATGGATACCTACAAATTAGGCAACCAGTCTGTGACGATGTAAATCGTCGCTTTGGTACCCAGTATTGCGCAACTGATTGTCAGGGAAATCGCACATTGTCGATTGATGTATTTCACAAGTATCAATCGATCTACGCGACGAAAGAGCGTCTCGGGCGCGAACCAACTGCCGAGGACATGGCACGTATCTGGAA
>CAZXUM010000080.1:0-2539 GCA_964644005.1 uncultured Candidatus Saccharibacteria bacterium | reverse complement strand
ACACCCGCTTCTTCAAGAAGGTGGTCAGCACGGTAGCGCTTATTCGTTTTAAGATCTTCGGTGAGCGGATCCGCAAAACCAGCAACGTGTCCAGAAGCTTGCCAGACTTTTTGATTCATCAAGAGCGCTGCATCAACGCCGTACATGTCGTCGCGCTGTTCAACAAAACGATTCCACCACGTATTAATAATGTTTCGTTTAAGGGCAATACCGAGCGGGCCGTAATCCCACGTACCAGCCAAACCGCCATATAATGCAGAACCTTGATATATAAAGCCGCGGCGTTTTGCCAGTGTACTAATGTCGTTCATGCGATCTGCCATAGAAATAGAAGTAGTGGGTAGTGTTAATTTTTGACCGTCATGCTGCTCGTGTTTGGCGTGTCATCGATATCTGAAGTCATCATGCTGTCCGTTGTAGCACTGAGGCTGCTGTTTGTAAATGCGTCAGTTGCCTCAAGTTCGATACGTCCCGTTAATGGCAGAATCTGACCGACTTGGTTTGCGCTTGGTAACAGTTCTACTTGGAAAAGGAGTTGCCGAGCTGGTGCCCCACCAATGCCAGTACCCGCACGAACTTGACCGACCTGCCACACAACCTGGCGAGTATCAGCAATGTACTGCACCACCTCAGTTGTTGGTGATGATTGATTTTTCCACTGTACATTTTGCGGCAAGGTTGCAACAACACTTGCCCCTGTGAGGTTGTTGAGTGGATTGCTGACGTTCCACGCAATCGTAAAGGTTGTTAGCACTTCAACACGAGGCGGCACGGGACCAGTATTTCGAATCGGGCCAGACGAATAGTAGGCATCTGCAGCAATCCTTGGTTGGGTCGATACTTTAACAGTACGTGTGATTGATGACGTTACCTCTTCTGGTACCTGCGACTCAGACAAACGTTTTCCTGATACCGAAATTTCAATCTGCACTGAGGGTGACAGATACTGCCCACTGAACAGTTGGTTTTCAGAAATGGTTTCGAAGCTAAAGGACACATCGCCGTTATCTCCGGGATCTACAAGTGCCAGGCGGGGATCATTTTGTTTGTTCCAAATAATTGTATTGTCAATTGAACGGTAGAATCCCGATCTTGGCACTATTCGTGATCGATCGAGCACGTTGCCAATAATTTTTGCAGTAATCTCGAGGTCGGCAATACGTGCCGGAACATTATTTTTCCAATCAATACTAATACCGCCACCCCCCGCTCCGGGCAGTGCATAGTCTGGACGAGAATCACCATTTACCGACATTGAAATACCGATGAACGGCTTTCGAATAGCAATTGACTGCACAACACTGGCGTAGGTTGTATCAATAGTGGTGGCACTCTCTGTCGATTGACTGCCGACCATAAATCTGATCACGCGCTCTTCTCCATCTTGACCTTGAAACTTTCCGTCGATGGTAATTTTTTTCTTTTCACCAGGAGAAAGGGTTGGAAATAGCCACGTGCGATTATCAGCGAGTGCCGCTGGTACTGCAGATTGAAACTCAAATCCAAATGGATACTCAGTGGTAACGAGTACGTTTGAGAGGTCCGTGTTGCTGTTTGATTCTATCGAAATAGTGATCGGTACTTTCTGGCCCGCATTTGTTTCTTTCAGCGTTTCGACACGGAGTGTGATCGGAGCAGCCGACAGTGCAACTTGGTATACCTTCTCTTTAACAATCGGGGTTTTGGTTGAGCTGGTTGTGTACTCGAATATTACGTTAATCGTTTGGACGCTATTTTCTTCGCCGTACAGCAGTGCGCTGGTTTGCACCGTAGTACTTTTTCCCGACACGAGCGGTCCAATATCTTTTTTCTCCCGCGTCACTGTTTGTGCAGGGTTTTTTGGGTCACGGGCACCCTGTGGGTATTCGATGGTAACCGTGCCGGTGGTAAAGTCGGTGTTGTTTCGATTAAAAATTGTAACGTCGAGATTAAACTGTTCACCGCCCGGAATTGAAACTGGTCCTGCTAGTGCGATATCAACATTGTGCACCGACAAAATATTGAATCCGCCGAGAAGAACAAACGTGACAATAGCTCCCGACAGTACAAAAAAGAGCACCGAGCCAATGAGTATTTTTTTGAAAAATGATTCGGCCTCAAGTCGAATGCGCGGCTGCTTTTCGGGCGGCAGTGGTTGCCACGCAGGTGATACTACCGGCTCAGACGTCGTTCCATCAGGAGATTTTGAAATATCTGCGCGCGCACCTTGCTGGGCTGCAAAGGGATTTTTTCGTGAAAATAATCCACGACGAAGGCGGTCCATACGGTGAATATCGCGGGGATCAAACATCCTCCTAGTATACCAACTTATAGGCCACTTGCCCGAAGGGCGGTGTTAATAGAACGAATAGCATGCGGTATGTGCGGTACAAATGAGTGCGGCGCATTCGCTGAAAGTGGCATTTGAAGGTACCCAACAAATTCTGGCACCTCTGCAACATACCCAAGCACGTAGAGCACTTTGAGCACCGTAATTGCTTCGAGGGCGCGGAGTTCATCGGCGGTGTGCTGTGTTGAAACGAGTACCAATAGCAGTTCA
>CAZXUM010000079.1:0-2590 GCA_964644005.1 uncultured Candidatus Saccharibacteria bacterium | reverse complement strand
TACCAGTACCGATGATGAATATTTTAAACGGTGGTAAGCACGCGTCGAACTCAACCGACTTGCAGGAGTTTATGGTGATGCCCGTGGGAGCAAAAAGTTTCGCTGAAGCTCTTCGCTGTGGGGCTGAAATTTTCCATGCCCTTAAAAAAATTCTTTCGGCGCGTGGGTTGAACACTTCTGTTGGTGACGAAGGTGGTTTTGCTCCTTCGCTCCCAACAAACGAAGCTGCTATTGAAATTATTCTCGAAGCGATTAAAAAAGCCGGTTATACTCCCGGTAAAGATGTTGGTATTGCAATCGATGCAGCAGCAAGTGAACTCTACAAAGATGGTATGTATCACCTTGAAACTGAAAAGAAAGTCCTCACTAGTGAAGAAATGGTCGCATTCTACGAAGCGTGGATTAAAAAGTACCCGATTCTTTCTATTGAAGATGGTTTACATGAAGATGACTGGGCGGGATATCAGCTCATGACAAAACGTCTCGGCAAAAAAATCCAAATTGTTGGGGATGATTTGTTTGTAACAAATATCAAGCGCCTTGCACGTGGTATTACAGAAAAATCAGGCAATTCAATTTTGATCAAGCTCAACCAAATTGGTACGGTGACTGAAACAATCGAAGCAATTCAAATGGCGCACGATGCTGGCTTTACCGCTGTGGTATCGCACCGTTCGGGTGAAACTGAAGATGTCACCATCGCAGACTTTGTTGTTGGTCTCGGTGCTGGTCAAATTAAGACAGGATCACTCTGCCGAAGCGAACGTACTGCAAAGTACAATCAGCTTCTCCGGATTGAAGGCGAACTCGGAAAGAAAGCGGTGTTTCCGGGAAAGACAGTGTTTAAGAAATAACTGACGCAATGAAAAAACAGCCAGTTGCACTCATTATTCTCGACGGGTGGGGATATCGCCAGGATTCATTCCACAATGCGATCCACGCTGCCCGCACCCCCGTGTTTACTGCGCTCTGGAAGCACTATCCGCACACTCTACTTGAAGCGTCTGGATTAGCTGTTGGATTGCCTGAAGGTCAAATGGGCAACAGTGAGATTGGACACATGACTATTGGCGCGGGTGCTCCTATGGACACCGATTTGGTGCGCATTGCAAAAGCAATTGCCAACGATGCGTTTGTTTCAAATGCTGCGTTCGTTGCTTTATTCGATCACGTGAAGAAACACACATCAACACTGCACATAAAAGGACTACTCAGTAGCGGCGGAGTGCACAGCCATCACGATCACCTCTTCGCTTTCTTACGTGCAGCTCAACGTGCAGGCGTAACAAAGATCGCCATTCATGCCTTTACTGACGGACGTGACACCGCTCCGCAGAGTGCAGTAGGCTACTTACGAGCACTTGAAACAGTACTTACAGAAGTAGGTATTGGCCGCATCGCAACAGTGACTGGCAGATTCTATGCAATGGATCGGGATAATAACTGGGATCGCCTCAAAAAAGCGGAAGACGCGCTGTTTGAATGCAGGGGAACTGTCTGCGGAGCAAAAAAACCGTCAGATGTTGTTGCCGAACTGCACACTCAGGGAATGCTCGATGAGCACCTCGAACCACTGGTGTTTCTTGATGACACTGGCAAAGGATATCCAGTAGAAAAAAATGACGGAGTGTTCTTTTTCAACTTCCGTGCTGATCGTGCTCGCATGCTTTCAAAAAAGATTGCCGAAAAAACCAAGACTCACAACATTTGTTTTGTAACCCTGACTGAATACGAAGCAACGCTCGGTGCACAGGTAGCGTTTCCTTCAAAACAGATTGAAACAGTCCTCGCTGCAGAGATTGCACACGCAGGACTGACACAGGCGCACATTGCTGAAACAGAAAAATTTCCCCATGCGACATATTTCTTAAATGGTGGACGAGAGAAGCCGCACACCGGCGAAGTCCATGAGTTAGTACCCTCACGAAAAGATGTTCCGACACACGACCTGGCACCAAAAATGCGCGCAAAAGAAATTGCTGACCTTGCTATCGGACATATCGAAAAGGGAACTGATTTTATATTTATAAATTTTGCGACTCCGGACATGGTTGGCCATACTGCCAACGTACCTGCAATTATTGAGGCGCTCGAAGAGGTTGATGAGCAGCTCGGCCGAGTACTCACCGCACTCGCGGCACACAGTGGCGTTGCTTTTGTAACCGCCGATCACGGTAATGCTGAAGTAAACATCGATACCGCAACAGGCGAGAGGCATACGTCACACACGATTAATCCTGTGCCGGCAATTCTGACGCGCGCCGGGACTTCGCTCGCTGCTACTGGCACGCTTGCTGATATTGCGCCAACAATCCTCGGGCTCTACGCTCTCCCACAGCCACCTTCAATGACGGGTAAGAATTTGGTACTATAGGCAGATGCATCCTCAGACACATTCGGCCTATAATTTCTTCTTACTTTTATTACTTGGTGTTGGCGTGCTCGTTTTTATTCTCTTTAAGCCATTTGTGAGTCCGCTCATTTTGGCTGTTGCCTTGGCTGTGGTGTTTTATCCGGTGTACACCCACATGCTCCGGTCAGTTACTAACAATCGAGAAACGACTGCCGCACTCCTCACTTTGCTCATTGT
>CAZXUM010000078.1:0-2649 GCA_964644005.1 uncultured Candidatus Saccharibacteria bacterium | reverse complement strand
CCCTTCTGTAGGCGCTCGTACCCAAGGTATTCACGGCAACAATGGTGTCGATATTGCAGCTGCGTACGGAACTCCCGTTGTTGCTTCGGCTGCCGGTACGGTTATTATCGCTCGATCTGCCGGATGGAATGGTGGCTACGGACAAATGGTTGTTATCAGTCACGCAAACGGCACCAAAACTCTCTATGCTCACTTGAGCTCAGTTGTTGTTGCTGAAGGTCAGAAAGTTGCCCAAGGAGAAAAGATTGGCGGTATGGGAAATACCGGCAAGGTTGTCGGCTCTCATGGTGGAGTACATGTGCACTTCGAAGTTCACGGTGCGAAGAATCCCTTTTAATTATATTTTTGGTCGGTAACTGAGTGCCTCAAGGAGATGCTCTTTTTGTATGTGTGCACTACCAACAAGGCCGGCAATGGTGTGTGAAAGTCGCATGACTCGATGTACGGATCGTGGTGAGAGAACTAATGTTTTTGCAGCTGTGGTGAGTAGGGTGCGCGCATCTGGCGATAACATGTTTTGCACATCGGCTGCTGGCGGGATTTGTGGGATCGGCTGGGTGTCACACCGCTCGATAGTTGGTGCATGCATTGGCAACAAGTCTTCGATAGGAACATACGGAACTTCAATCCACATATCGATTCGATCAATAATGGGGCCAGAAAGTTTTTTTGTGTAGCGTTCAATTGCGCGCGGTGTGCACGTGCATGGTCGATGCGGATGACCTCGGTATCCACAGGGGCATGGATTGAAAGCAATCACACAAATACAATCAGCAGGAAATACACACGTTTCCCCTGCGCTCGTGATGCGAACAACTTTTTCCTCAAGTGGCTGGCGCAGTGCTTCGATAACATCACGATGAAATTCTAGGAATTCATCGAGGAACAATACGCCGTGGTGAGCTCGGCTTATTTCTCCAGGTAGAAGTGTGTGAGCGCTCCCAATAAGTGCTGCGTATGATGTGCGATGGTGCGGCGAGCGAAATGGCGCTTCAGTAACCAGTGCGTGCGAGTGTCCAGTGATTGAGTGGATCGCCGTCACCTCTTGGATTTGATCGGAAGTTAGTGGCGGCAATAGTGAAACGAGCGCATGAGCGAGAAGCGTCTTCCCTGTTCCGGGCGGGCCGTACAGCGCAACTGAGTGTCTCCCCGCTGCTGCAATGGTGAGGGCTCGTTTTGCGGTTGCGTGCCCGCGAATAGCATCGAAGTGCGTACGCGAGCTGGCGGTTGGCTGGTTATTTTTTAATAGGAGAGGTGGTAGGTGTCGCTCGATACGTCGTTTGTTGGTGAGGTGCAGTAGTACCTCAGTGAGTGAAGAAGCGGGATATACAGAAATAGTATCAATGAGCGCTGCTTCGTCAGCATTTTCTTTCGGTACAAATACACACTGCTTATGGTGAGCACTGGCACATGCAGCGACATTGATTGCTCCACGAATACTTCGCAGGCTGCCATCGAGAGCTAGTTCGCCGGCACATACATACGTATCGAGTGGTTCGGTAATGATGCCGCATGCTGCAAGGTATGCAACTGCGATTGGTAAATCGAGAGCTGCACTATCTTTTCTGACATCTGCTGGTGCTAATGAGACGATTACTTTTTGATTGGTATGCTTTGGTGATTGAAAGCCGCTATTTTTTATTGCTGCAGCGATTCTGTCACGCGATTCATCAACAGTACGCGTCGCTAATCCGACAATAGTGAATGAGTGCAACCCACGGGTAATATCAACCTCAATAGTAATGAGATGTGCATGTAACCCAATGAGGTGTGCACCAGAGGTGGTGCCAAAACGCATTAAGGATGTAGTTACTGATTCACGTGTTGTTTACACGTCCGCGCCGCAGGATTCGCTTCGAGTCGTTCGTCTTCAATTTTTGCACCGCAAATTTCGCAGGTGCCGTATGTACCCGCTTCGATTCGAGCAAGCGCACCCTTTATTTCATTGAAACGAATTTCGAGCTGTTTAAGAATTGCCGTGTTTCCTTCGTAGTTTTCGATTTTATCTGCAACGTCATTTGGATCTGCAGGGTCGGTAGTGTCTTCTGTTTGGACGGCCTCCCAATCGTTTGGGTTTTCAGGATTAATGCGGCCAACTGCTGAAAGTTCCTTCTCGACCTCCGCTTGTTCTGCGAGAAGTTTCTGTTTGAAGTGTTCTGTATTCATGTCTGTATGATAACAAACAAACATGTAAAGGCAATCAATAGAAAATAAAGCTATTCTGAACGATTTTCCTGACAGTTCCTGACAGATTACCGTGGAATGTAACTGGTGCTGGTCAAACGGGTGATCAGTTCTGCGAGCGCGCTTTCGCTGGTGGTTATAACGAGAGTTGAACGATCGTGAAGTGCGTAGACAATGAGCGCACTACCGCGAGAATTTCGTTGAATACGAGCGTCGGTATTTTTGATCACAACATCAGAGAAACGTGAGATGTCTACATCAAGCTGCACGCTGAATGTGCTATACACAGTACTTGCAAGTGTTGGTTCCCACGCCAGCATGCCGGGGAAAGCTGTTTCAAATGAAGTTGGTTTGAGAATAATAAACGGTGCAGCTCCAGTGTCTGTGGTTATTGCGCCGAGTGTGTACCCTGCGCTCAAGCTGCGGGCGAAATCTGCCGGGACGGGCATTTTTAGGCTGGTGAAT
>CAZXUM010000077.1:0-2843 GCA_964644005.1 uncultured Candidatus Saccharibacteria bacterium | reverse complement strand
TCCGTATTGTGCATGACTTTCGTCGCATCATCGAGCTCAAGTACGTACTTGAGCAATGCGTCGTCAACAACAGGATCGTCGTCGGGCGTGAAGGTGATACCAAAGTTTTTGGTGAGAATGCCACGGCAAGCAGGATCCTTGAACATCGCTGTTCCGGGATACGCTGTTGCCGTAAACATTTTCTGATTCACCGATGCCTTGGCGTGCACATACTCGGTACTACCGGGCATGAGGCCTTGGGTAGCAAGTTCGACTTGCCACAGGATGAACGCGACACTCGTTTGGAGGTCGTGTAGTCCTTCACCAGGGAATCCCATGATCCACGTGCAGTTGCCGTGAATGCCAACGTCTCGACAGTTTCGGACACCTTTGACCATTGTCTGGGGCAAATCGAATCCGTTGATACGTTCCATCACGTTCGTATTTGAACCACGAGGTCGGAGGATGAATCCTCCTTTGTTCATGCGTTCAAGTACGTTCGCGCTGGCACTCTCAGCACCAAAGCCAATATAGACGCAACCAGCTTTGGCCATTTGTTCAGCACGCTCGTCGGCGGCTTCATCGAGTCGAGTGTGCGTGCCCCACCGCAATCCATCCAGAGGTTTGAAGGCTTCTGGTAGGAGTGCAATGCGTCGCTTGTCGACAGCGAAGTTATCGTCGTTGAAGCCGAAGAAATCGAGATTGTACTTATGCTTCATGTACGATACTTCGTCGAGAATGTTCTGGCATGACCGCATGCCGTAGCGGCGTTCGCCCTGCGCTCCGCGGTAGCAGAAGGCACAGGCGTACGGACAGCCACGGCTTGAAACGGCAGTTAAACTGCGCTTCATTTCGAACGGTGCGGCTGAGCTGTTGTTGGCAGCCAATCCCCACACAGGCACAGTGATGTACCATTCGAGAACTGGGTTGCCGTCAACATCCTCTTCCAATAAATCCCATGCAGCAAAGGGGAGTGCATCGAGATTTGTTGGTCGATCGCCAGCGTAGACAAACCGGTCGCGCCCGTTGATTATTCCAAAGAATTCGGGAACCTGGGTCATGTCAAAACTGTTTTGCTTTGCACGCAACACGTTTCGGCATAGTACCAGGAGGATGTCGTCACCTTCAGAGTGAGCTACGGCATCAACGTCATTGAGCCAGCCACGCTGGAACAATCCGTCTTTGAGTTCTGTTGCCAGTCCACCACCGGATACAATGAATGCATCCGGAACAATCTGACGACAGATACCTGAAACGAACTGTTGCCAACGAAGCGTGGTGATCATGCCGGAGAGGCCGATCACGTCGGGATCGCCATACTTGTGCATGTGTCGAGAGATCTTGCCGGCGGTTTCGCTGTAGCTTAACCATCTGCCGTTCGGTTTTCCTGCAGCCAGTTCATCGGTAATACGATACGCGTTCAGGTCGAGAATACTGACATCAGCGCCGTACTCGCGAAGTCGCGCAGCCAGAAGCCCCGGTCCTTGCGGTGGGGTATTCGGTTGAGCAGATTCGCGCAGCGGCATGTTGATAAGCAGCACTCGCAGGCCCTGCAATTCAGAAAAGCCCATCGTATCGACGATAGTGCTCGGGTGTGGAGGTTTTGGCTTTTTGCCAATCTCCAAAACGGGTAATGCCATGCTCCACATCCTTTCGGGTGAGTTGTGTGTTGGAGGATAATCTTGAGAAGTTCTCAAAGAACAATACTCCCGCATTATGCATAAAAAGTTGAATATAATCAAGGTGCGTGGTATTTTTACGCAATGAATTCTCTCGGTATCATGCAAGGCCGTTTGTCAGCGTCAGAAGCAGGCAGATTTCAGTTTTTTCCGACAGAAGAGTGGTCTGCGGAGTTCGCAATTGCCAAAGAGCTTGGTTTTGATCACATCCAGTGGTTTCTCGATAGAGATATTCCTGACTTTGATCCGATTCGCGATATATGGCTCGATGCTGCAATACTTGAAAAAATTGATCGGGCGGGCGAAATAGTGCCGATAAGTTCAGTTGATTGCGGTCGATACTGCATGTTTGGCACCGAGGCCGCTATATCCCTTGAAGCTTTCCGAGCGATGTTCCCCGCGCTCAGTGGTCGATTGTCGACCGGTGTTGTATCTATTCCGCTCCTTGAAGATCATGCACCAAAAACAGCCGAACAAAAAAAAGAAGCATTGCATACAATTGGTGTACTCGCAGCAATTGCCGAACCGCTTGGTGTACGTATTGCCCTTGAAACTGAAATGCCTGCTAACGAACTGACACTTTTTGTTGACTCGCTCTGTATGAAAAACGTTGGCGTATGCTATGATCTTGGTAATACTGTGTCGTACGGTTTCAATGCTCCTGCAGAAATTAGCGCGCTCCAACATCGAATTTTTGAAGTACATCTGAAAGATAGAAAAAAAGGAACCACACAGTCGCTCCTCCTTGGTACTGGAGACGCCGATTTTGCTGCTTGTTTTACTGCGCTTGCTGAGATAGGGTATACAGGCGTGTATACGCTGCAAGCCTGGCGTGGTGACGATTATCGTGCCGACGCTATAACGCAACGTGCGTTTGTGAAGCGTCTACTTGCGAATTGCACATGAAACCAAAACGATCTACTCTGTTAAAAAAAGACGCCTTCTCGGTGAAGGGTAAGGTAATTATTATTACCGGGGGTATTGGCTACCTCGGTATGCAGTATGCGCATGCGCTTGGGAACGCTGATGCAACGGTGGTGGTGTGGGATGTTGCATCGCCAGAACGTCTTGCTGCTGCACAACAACAGTTTGATCGAAAAAAAATAACAGTGTCTGTTGCTGCGGTAAACATTACCGACGAAGCTGCGGTCCAGGCTGCGGTCAAACAGATACTCAAGAAATATT
>CAZXUM010000076.1:0-2846 GCA_964644005.1 uncultured Candidatus Saccharibacteria bacterium | reverse complement strand
CCCTTGAAAAAGGCAGTACTGTTGAGACTCGCGCAGTCCTCATTGCTTCAGGTAGCTCACGAAAAAAACTTGAAGTACCGGGCGCGGCAACATTCGAACACAAAGGTCTCACCTACTGTGCAACGTGTGATGGCCCGCTCTTTTCCGGACAAGATGTCGCTGTTATTGGTGGCGGCAATGCTGCATTCGAAAGTGCTGCGCAACTGGCTGCATATTGTAAAAAAGTCTATCTCCTACACCGCGGCCCTACATTTAAGGCTGATGCAACAAACCAGGCAGCGCTAGCAAAACTCCCCAATGTAGAGATTCGTACCAACGCTGACACCAGCGAAATATATGGGAAACAATTTGTTACCGGTCTCAAATATACTGACAAAACAACTACTACCACTGTCGATCTGCCGGTAACTGGCATCTTTGTTGAAATCGGCGCCTATCCAAATACGACATTCACAGGTTCACTTGTAGAGAAAGACGAATGGGGTAGAATTAAGATCAACCCTCGAAATCAGCAATCATCACTGCCGGGAGTGTGGGCAGCGGGCGATTGCACTGATGGTTTGTATCACCAAAACAACATTGCTGCAGGTGATGCCATTAAAGCACTTGAGGACCTCTACTATTATTTACATCGAACATCATGAAAACAGTACACATTAAAGATTCACTTAAATTTGGTTGGAAAACGGTAACTGAAAACGCCTGGTACTTTGTTGGACTTACCTTTGTACTCTGGGCTATTCCCGAAGTACTCCGCATGTTAGGCGCAGTTGGAAGCGGCCACGGATTCAGTAATGCTAACTACATGCGTATGGGCATGGGCGGTGGTGCAATCAACTCACAAATTGGTATTACTGGTGGCATTTTTATGCTCCTCAGCATCATTGCTTCAGCAGTGCTCTACGCAGGATACATTCGCATCATCCTCGCCTGGACCGATGGCAAACGTCCTGAATTTAAGGAATTATTCTACTTCGGACCACACCTCTTGCCATTCATCGGCGCATCAATCCTCTTTGGCATTCTCGTTGGTGTTGGCACCCTCTTCTTCATTGTTCCCGGACTGATCCTTATGACCATTTTCCTCTTTTACTCATTCTGTATTTTTGATCAGAATGCTGGTGTTATTGAAAGCTTCAAAAAGAGCGCCGATATCACTAAGGGTGCCCGCTGGGATCTGTTCCTCTTTTTGCTCGTGACTGCTGGTATCAGCATCTTGGGCGCGATTCCTTTTGGACTGGGCTTACTCATTACCATGCCCCTCACCCTCCTTGCCGCAGCTCGCGTGTATCGTTCTCTTCTGACACAAATGACACCAGCTGTCGCAGTATCAGTTGCACCTGCAGCACCCGCTACACCAGATGCGCCCGCTCAAACACCTCCAGTGACACCAACAACTGTCTAAAGACCTACTAAACACAGAGTCATTGAAAAACCCCTCGATAAATCGAGGGGTTTTTCATTAGTGTAGTACTCCACTATAAGCCGAATTCTGTCGAGGACAATCATTTATCTGGGAGATGTGTTACCACACCGCTCGAGCGGCACTCTCAACATACCTTTCGGTGTATTGAGCACGGCCTTGCACTCGCGTACGGATTTAGTCGTTGCATCTCCTCTTTTCAGAAGAGTTCACCCTGCCTTACAGCGAGGGCGCTTGTTCCTTTCGAAACAGAGCGTTTCTGTTCGCACCGCTACAGTCACCTGCGATGGGCGTTACCCACTACGCGGCTCCACATGCCACTCAGAGAGCACATTGTGGGAGTGTTCGGACTTTCCTCATACTGACAGATTTGCACCTGCCAGCACGCGATTATCGCGTGGAGTACTACCTAACATTATAGCACAAATTTACACGCTAGTATATCGTTGGTGTATTCCCAACATCATCACTGGAACACCAGTGTTTTTTATTTACCGAGCAGTTCAGTAAACAGTTTTTTCAACACTTCAGGATTTCCCGATCCCTTCGATGCCTTCATACCTTGCCCTACAAAAAATTGAATTGCCGATTGCTTCCCCGCTTTGTATTCAGTAACAACTGTTGGATTAGCTGCAATGACTTGTTCGGCAATTGTGGTAAGTTCGCCAGAATCGCTCTTTTGCAGGAGCCCTTCTTTTTCAGCAATCGCCGCAGGCGACCCACCGTGAGTGAACATCTGAACCAAAATATCTTTAGCACCGCGCGATGAAATAGTATTGATAGCAATCATACCAATGAGCGCAGCAAAACTTTCGGGAATGATGTTGTCACGCGCCGGCGACCCGTTCTTTTTTACCAACCCTGCGAAGTCGCTCGTGATGTAGTTAGTAGCAAGTGATACCTTTTTTGGATCAGCTGCTACCAGTTGCACCACCGCATCAAAAAATTCTGCCCACGGAATATCACGGACAAAAAATTCTGCATCGTCGGGTTTTAAGCCGAGTGTTGCGTAGCGTTCGCGCTTTTGCCGCGGCAGTTCAGGGAGAGCCGCTGCCAGTGTATCGCGCGAAAATTCAGGTAGTTCCGAAAGTTTCATTTTTGGTAGATCAGGTTCGGGGAAATAGCGGTAGTCGTGCGAGTTTTCTTTTTTTCGCTGCGAGAATGTTACTTCTTGGGTTTCATCCCAGCCGCGAGTTTCTTGTTCGATCACTGCGCCTTCTTCGAGTAGTTTTGTGTGTCGAGCAATTTCATAGGAAATAGCACGCTCAACTGCACGGAATGAGTTGAGGTTTTTCACTTCAACTTTAGTACCGAACTTTTTTGGATTGCCTGAACGGTCGGCGCTCACCGAGATGTTTGCTTCAACACGCATTTCACCCTTTTCCATATTTGCATGCGCAACACCGAGATACTGAAGTAACAA
>CAZXUM010000075.1:0-2877 GCA_964644005.1 uncultured Candidatus Saccharibacteria bacterium | reverse complement strand
AAAAAAATTAACACTGGCGACACAATCAGCGCCAAGGTTATTGATACCGACACCAACCCGGAAGGCTACATTGAACTCTCGCTCAAAGAAGCAAAGCAGGCAATTATTTGGAACGAAGCTGAAGAAGCTATCCGCGACAAAAAGCCATACGAGCTTCCAGTTCTTGAAGCAAACAAGGGTGGACTCTTGCTCGCATGGCAGGGTATTCAGGGATTCCTTCCTGCATCACAATTGAAAGCAGACCACTATCCTCGCGTTGAAGATGGCGACAAAGATCGCATTCTCGACGAATTGCGCAAACTGGTAGGACAGAAACTTGCAGTTACGATCATTTCTGCATCTCCAAAAGAAGGTAAACTGATTTTCTCTGAAAAAGGATCGGACGAAAAAGATCGCCAAGAAATGGTTGGAAAATACAATGTTGGCGATTCACTCGATAGCACGGTTACCGGGGTTGTTGACTTCGGTGTCTTCGTGAAAATCGAAGAAGGTCTCGAAGGATTGGTGCACATTTCAGAAATGGATTGGGCGCTCGTCGAAGACCCTCGCCTTCTGTATAAAGTTGGCGACAAGATCAAGGTGAAAGTAATCGAGATTAAAGAAGGAAAGATTTCTCTCTCAATCAAGGCACTCAAACCTGATCCGTGGACCGAAGCAGCAAAGAAATACAAAAAAGACACTTCAGTTGAAGGTGTTGTGATCAAGTTCAACAAGCACGGTGCACTCGCATCAATTGAAGAAGGTGTTGCCGGACTGGTGCACGTATCTGAATTTGGCGGCGAAGACAAACTCCGCGAAAAACTTGAACTCGGCAAGCGCTACACATTCAAAATTACCCTTTTCGATCCAAAAGATCACAAGATGGCGCTCTCATTTGTCGATAAAGACAAAGCTGAGAAAGCAGATAAGAAATAAAGAAAAAGCTGGGATTAATCCCAGCTTTTTTTGTTTCTATTCTTTTTATGTTTGTCCTTTGTATACCTTGATCTGCCGCTGCATCTCCTCTTCTTCCCGAAAAAATTTTTCGAATGCGGTGCGTACGTCATCGGGTGAGTCGGGCCGCTCTTCTTGATCCAGTCGAATGGCTTCAGCCAAGAGACGAAGTGCATGGTACACACGCAGACTCCGACCACCGCCACAGTAGTTTCGAAAACGAATTGCCCGCGGGATCTGATGATCATGGAGGCGCTGTACCGAGATCCAGGCATCGCCATCGGGTCCAAAAAAGAGCTCGATCGATCCATCAAACGTGCCGTCATGGTCATCATGGATGCGGCTGTACGTCACGCCCGACACGACCTTAGGGAGCACGATACCGTCACCTAAGCAACGCTTGAGCATTTGTTGCTCTTTGCGCTGTTCTTTCTCTTCCCTGCTCAGAGGTTGTTTGGCCATATGTGGCCTCCTTTCTGCCGATAGTTTACCACACTACCCTGCGTTATATACACTCATCGCCTTTTCTCTCCCGTCATTCATGAGCGATTCGAGCCCATCAGCAATACGCTGACTCAGTTTTTTAATTGCACCCAACTCATCTGCCTTAAACGCACCGAGAATGTGCTTTTCAACTTTTTCTGGACCGAGTAGCTTTTTTGTTTTACCCCCAGCAGTAACCGGAGAGATACCGACACGTACCCGCATGAATTTTTCGGTCTTAATTGCTTTCGCAATTGATTCAAGTCCGCGGTGCCCACCAGAGCCACGATTAAACGAGAGTTTCATGCTGCCAATACCGAGGTCGAGGTCATCATATACAACAACAAGTTGCTCTGCTTTCTTTACTGAGGTAATGAGCGGCTTTACCGCTGCGCCTGATTTGTTCATAAATGTTTCTGGGTAGACAAACTGCACTGTGTGCTTCCCTACTGTTGCTTTAGCCGTCAGCGCGTTCAGTTTTTTGTCTGTTTTCCATTCGCTTCCACCCCATGCTGTATGAAGAAAATCACCGACGATGCGGCCAGTGTTATGTCGAGTCTTCGCGTACTCCTCTCCCGGGTTTCCGAGGCAGGCAATGGTTAATGTCATACACATACGGTACCACGCAAAAAAACCTTGAGTCAAAGGCCCTTCGGTAGTAGAATGGTCAAATGGATCGTCCAACATCGTTGTGGGAAACCATTAAATTCGGCCTTATTGCCCTGGTTATTGTCATTCCTATTCGGCTATTCATTGCCCAACCGTTCATTGTGAGCGGCGCATCAATGGACGCCACTTTTACAAATGGTCAATATCTCATTGTCGATGAGTTGAGTTTTCGGCTCAGTGAACCGGCTCGCGGCCAAGTGGTTATTTTCAAATATCCAAACGATCCAACAAAATATTTTATTAAGCGAATTATCGGATTACCGAATGACACCATCGAAATAAAAGAAGGTGTAGTCACTATCAAAAACGGAGAGCACCCCGACGGATTTGTACTCGACGAGCCGTATGTTGAAAATAAAAAGCGCGAGACGGCCACCTTCACCCTTCAAGGTCATCAATATTTTGTGATGGGAGACAATCGACGAGCAAGCTCAGACTCGCGTGTCTGGGGACCCGTCGATCGAGGATTTATTATTGGAACACCGTTTGTCAGACTCTACCCACTTACTACGCTCGATATCCTTCCAGGAATTCACCACTATGTTCAAACAGAAACCGAAAACTAAGCGCAAGCCCCGCTCAAGCGAAATTCGACACTACAACGACCGTGATGAAGCTCTCGAAGTAGCCCTCCACTACGGATTTTTACCTATTCAAACGCCGGTTATTTCAAAAGAAGACGCGCGACTTGCAAAAAATATTACCCCCGTTGATATCGCCTCAACCGACCACTCACACGCGCCACACGTTGAAGAAAAAATCGCACTCATTCGCACCTACAACGACCAAGAC
>CAZXUM010000074.1:0-3005 GCA_964644005.1 uncultured Candidatus Saccharibacteria bacterium | reverse complement strand
TGACGGTCACTGCACCGAGTCCAATGACAAAACCAGCGATGAATATAAACAAACCGAAAATGTCTAGTGAGAAGGTAGCCATATCTTTATTTTACCATTTTCGTGCCTAAACTTGAAAATGATTTTTAATTACGTATGTTTCTTCGATAAAAGAATTTTCTTATTTCCTCAACCAGCACAATCGAAGCGGCGATCGGTATGATCAGCAGCCAATCTGAAAGGTCAAGGGCGGTCGTGTGTAAAAACTTTTGCATGAGTGGGTTATACACCACAAACAATTGAAGTAAGGTAATAGTGATCGTTGCTCTTACCAAAAATTTATTAGAAAATGGGTTCATTTGGAAAATGGATTTGTTCTCGGATCGGCAGTTCCACGCGTTGAACCAATGACCTACTGCGAGTGTTGTAAGAACAATTGTCCACGCTTTTGTCATATCGACATCTAAATATCTTTGAAAAAGATAGAGAGCCCCCAGTGCTAATGGCAAGGACGTGAGTAACATTCGCTTAGCCATTAGTTTATCAATTAGATACTTTTTCGGTCGCTCAAAGTTACCGCGCAATAATCCTTCCTCTTTCGGCTCCATGGAGAGTGATACAGCTAAGAATCCGTCTGTAACAAAATTTAACCAGATGATTTGGGCTGCCAAAAGTGGAAGTGGGTAGCCCAGGAATAATGCTCCTAAAATCGTAAAGACCTGACTTGCACTACCGGCAAAAAGATAGAGGATCACTTTCTTGATGGTTTTGTAAATACTCCGTCCTTCTTCTACTGCCGATACAATACTCCCAAAATTATCATCCAAAAGCACAATATCAGCAGCTTCCTTTGCTACCTCGCTACCATTGCCAAGAGCTACACCAATATCAGCTGCCACGAGAGAGGGAGCATCGTTCACTCCGTCTCCAGTCATAGCTACAATCTCTCCTCGAGCTCGAAAAGCCTTAATAATAGTGAGTTTGTGGTCTGGATTTACTCGAGCAAAAACACTGGTGGTGGCAAGTCTCTCAGTAAGCTCTTTTTCCGAAAGGGTATCGATATCCTCTCCGGTAAGAACAGTATCGCCGTCGTGATAAATTCCAGCTTCTTGGGCAATGGCTTGTGCTGTAATCTTGTGATCACCGGTGATCATGACTACTCGGATACCGGCCGATACGGCTCTTTGCAGAGCGTCAGTAACTTCTGGACGTAATGCGTCCTTCATTCCGTAGAATCCAACAAAGGTGAGGCCACCAATCGCTTCTGAAGTAAGTTTGTGTGGCACGTCTGATGTCTCCGCAAAAGCAATTACACGCAGACCTTCCTGTGACATACGGACAAAAGTTGCTTCCAATTCATCTCTTTCTTTTGATCCTAAATGGTGATTCTTGCCGTCGTGCCAGACTTTTTCGGAAAGTTTCAAAATAACTTCCGGTGCACCCACTACAGTCAGTATTTTCTTTTCGTTGTTACCATGAACAACTGCGTGATATTTTAGTTTGTAATCAAATGGAATTTCCGAGATGATTGGTGTTTCTTGTTCCATTTCGTCTTTATGCATTCCCAGTTTTTGGGCAAATACGAGCATAGCTGCCTCAGTGGGGTCCCCTGCAACACGCCATAGATTTTCCTCGGCAGAAAACATGACCCTGGCACTAGCACAATAGGCGGCGATTCGGCCAGCAAAAGCCAGTCCAGATTGATTGATTGCGTCTGTAAGCTTTCCATCAAGGCGCATGTCTCCTTTAGGCTCATAACCGATACCGCCGACTTCAAACATTTTTGCATCAACAAATACTTTTTGGATAATAAGCTCGTTTTTGGTAATAGTCCCTGTTTTATCAACCGCAATTATTCGAGCTTGGCCGAGAGCTTCTACGGCTTGCAGTTTTTTTACCAAAGCATTTCTCTTACTCATACGCCATACGCCGGTTGCGAGGACAAGCGTCACCACAATAGGTAAACCTTCAGGAATGATAGAAACGGCAAGCGAGACAATGGTGGTAAACATTTCCTTTACTGGCTTACCGAGAATGATACCGAACATAAACAGGAATACGCTAATCAGAGCGACGGTGATAATGATTAGTCGCGAGAGATTACGGATGTTGGTTTTGAGGGGAATTTCGGTATTGATTGTAGCAATCTGCTTGGCAATTTTACCAATAACTGTATCAGAACCAGTCCCAACAACAACAGCTCTACCATTCCCAGACACGACATGAGTACCCTTAAAGAGCATGTTTTTCTGATCGGAGGTGGCTACGTTTTGTCCAGCCAATACTTTAGTAATTTTCTGTACCGGTTCGGATTCACCGGTCATCGCTGCCTCATCGACCTTGAGACTGTTTGAAGTAATAATTCGCGCATCAGCCGGTACTTTTTCTCCCTCCATAAGCAAGATGATGTCACCCGGAACCACTTCAGTGTCGGGAATAATCAGCTCTTTTCCGTCACGGAGCACAGTCGATTTTGTCTCCACAAATCTCTTGAGCGCGAGGAGTGTATTCTGGGCTTTTCCTTCTTGCACAGTCCCGACAATGGCATTAAACAACAGCACGGCAAGGATGATTGATCCATCAACAGTCTCGCCCATGAAAAATACGATCGCGCTAGCAAAAAGGAGAATGTAGATGAGTGGGCTTTGGAATTGACGCAGAAAAATAACTGGTAAGCCGTCTGGTTTGCTTTCAGGAAGTTTGTTGTAGCCATATTCTTTGAGACGGATAGCAAATTCGACTGCGGTTAACCCACGCTCATTTGTGTGGAGATTCTGTAGAATGTGAGATATTGTTTTTGTGTGCCAGGTATTTTTCATACTATTATTCAGCTTAAAAAATTACTCTTGCACAATGTATTTTTGATTAATGATTAATGGGTGCTTGGTTTGTCTGCACCCTTTCCTCGTACACCAACCTTGTATTAGATATTGTAGCTTTTGGAAGCGGTGAGAGCAAACTGAATCCGGCCATCAGGCATCTCCACGAACTCCGCAAGACCGAAGCGGACACTGACTCATTAGTCC
>CAZXUM010000073.1:0-3014 GCA_964644005.1 uncultured Candidatus Saccharibacteria bacterium | reverse complement strand
AAAAAAATTGATCCCGATTATCTCTGTCGTGAAGGAAAGATCACCGAAGTTCCCCAGTGGTACTACCAAGTCCCCGGTCAGAATATTCTGAACGGGAGCGAGGCAGCGCCAGACACGGAAGCCACGGAGATTCCTCCGTGCAAGATCCTCGAAGCCGTTACAAAGAACGTCTTCGCCAACCGGCTTTCGTTGGTGTAAACAGACCGTTTACAGCTACGAATAGCACACCGCCGACAGAGATTACTCTCTGTCGGCGGCTTTTTTATCCCCAAAAGTGGGTGAAGTGAGTGCCGAAACAACCGGCCTATGTTACTCGCGCTTCTTTCCAACTTTACGTCGAGACACAATGAGACGGTTTGAGTATTTCTTTGCGCGGCGTGTCTTTTGACCCTTTCCAGATGGCTTACCCCACAATGTCTTTGCGCGGCGAGTACCACGACCCTGACGGCCCTCACCTCCACCGTGTGGATGGTCTACGGGGTTCATGGCAGTACCACGAACTGTTGGACGAATACCCAACCAGCGACTGCGTCCTGCTTTACCGAGGTTGACGAGATAATTTTCTTCGTTTGAAACAGTACCAACTGATGCCCAGCACATGTCACGAACTTTTCGCACTTCTGTTGATGGCATTTTCAAATCGGTATAGCCAGCGTCGTGCGCAACAACTTCGGCATAGTTACCAGCTGATCGGACCATTTTGGCACCACCTTGCGGCTTTATCTCAATGTTGTACACGAAGGTACCGACGGGGATATTTTTGAGCAGGGTGCGGTTTCCAGGGGTGATTGGCGCTTTTTCAGAAACAATAAAGGTGTCGTTTACTTTGAGAGTCTGCGGCAAGAGGACGTAGCGCTTTTCACCATCGCGATAGACAACCAAGCTCACGTAGCCAGTGCGGTTTGGATCGTACTCAACTGAGTCGATGCGTGCAGGAATGTCTTTTTTATCAAACGTAAAATCGATTTCACGGAAGAGACGCTTATGACCACCCCCCTTGTGACGAACAGTGATGCGACCGTGTGCGTTGCGCCCCATTGAGCGCTTAAAGCCCCGAGTGAGCGCTTTGTGCGGCTCACTTGCAGTGAGATATTTTTTGAACGGCAAGACTGTCATCTGTCGGCGTCCTGGTGTTACTGGGTGAAAACTTTTCATAAAAAATTAGTTACAGGTTTGAAAGAATGATTTATACAAATTCAATTTTGTCACCCTTTTTGAGATAGACCATAGCCTTTCGAACGACTGCTGTTTTTGCAATTCTGCCGCGAGCATTGTAACGCTTTGCCGGAAGGTTAATGATTGAAACTTTAACTGGCGCCACTTTGTAGAGTTCTTGCACCGCAGCAGCAATAGTATTTTTTGTTGCCTGTGGTGCTACTTCAAACGTGTACACGTTATCACGCTCAGACAAAAAGCTTGCCTTTTCGGTGATGCGCGGTCGGAGAATGTGTGAAGCGTTTGACATAGTGGTTAAATTTTACCGCTGATTGACTGCAATGATTGCTCTGGATTAACCACGACGAGGTAAGTGTAGGTAAGCGCGTCGATTGGACTAATGTTGCGGAGTTCATCGACAGTACCGTTGTTGAAGTTGCCGAAGCTGCGAAAAATAGCTTCATCGCGTGCAGGAAGACCGATGTAGAACGCATTTTTGCGCTTGGTGCCGAGCTTTTCGAAGCCCTTGATGCCCGCAATATTACTCAACATTACTTTCGCTTCTTTTGCTTTTGCTGCTTTTATTGAGAGCGCATCAACAAAGAGAATTTCGCCTTCCTTAAACTTGCGAGAAAGAATGGTGTAGAGTGCCTTCGCTTTCATTTTTTTGCTCACTTTGCGATCGAAGTTCTTTTCGTTACGAGGACCGTGTGCGACACCACCACCAACCCAAATTGGAGAACGGGTTGATCCGTGCCGAGCGCGGCCTGTTCCCTTCTGTTTCCATGGCTTTTTACCACCACCACGAACTTCACCGCGAGTTTTTGCGTGTGCAACTGGTGTACGCGCATTCGTTTGCATCGAGGTAATAACTTGGTGCACGAGGTCGGCATTCCAGTGTGTACCGAACACATCCTCAGGAATAGTGACTGAGCCAATTTCTTTTCCGCTGATGTTGTGAAGTGGTGCATTCATAAAGTGTTCTGAGAGAATGGAATTAACCAACGATTTCAACAAGCGTGCCGCGACGACCCGGGATTGCTCCCTGAATGAGGAGTTCGTTTGCAGCAGTATCAACTTCAATAACTTTGAGGTTTTTTACCGTGATGCGATCGCTACCCATGCGGCCGGCCATGCGCTTACCTGGTCGAGGACCTGTGCGGAGACCACCAGAAATAGAACCCGGCTCACGCTCTGAGTGTTTTTGACCGTGTGAACGAGGACCACCATGGAAGCCGTGGCGCTTAACCACACCCTGGAATCCCTTACCTTTTGAGACTGATGAAACGGTAACCGTATCGCCAGCAGCAAAAATTGAAGACTCTACTTTGTCGCCAATTGCGTACTGAGCATCAGCGGGAACACGAAACTCCTTAAGAACCGCGAAGTTGCCGAGATTCTTGAGGTGTCCGCGTACTGCCTTTGAGATGTTCTTCGCCTTTTTTTCACCAAAGCCTAATTGTACTGCAGTGTAGCCGTCTTTTTCCTGCGTTCGCACATAGGTAACCACCACCGGGCCTGTTTTGACGACAGTCACCGGATGGACAACACCAGCGTCATCAAAGACCTGTGTCATATGAAGTTTTGTTCCGAGCAGGAATTTCATTGCAGTACCTTACCGTTAGACCATCTTTACGTCAATGCTGACGCCAGATGGCAAGCTGATATTTGTTAACGCTTCGATGATTTTTTGGTTTGGATTCATGATATCAATCAAGCGACGGTGTGTTCGCATTTCAAACTGCTCTCGCGCATTTTTGAAAACGAATGAGGCGCGGTTCACCGTATACTTTTTGATTTCAGTTGGCAGCGGGATTGGACCAACAATTTTCGCATCATAGCGAAGGGCTGTATCAATG
>CAZXUM010000072.1:0-3048 GCA_964644005.1 uncultured Candidatus Saccharibacteria bacterium | reverse complement strand
GCGCAAAATGGTTGCCACAATTTTAGTGACCGGGGCATCTTCAATAATGTGTGTTGCTGGCGTGCCACCGTCTTCAGTTTCTTGGTTACCATCAGATTGATCGCGGAATGTTTGAACATCGTCGGTGAGTTCGGTTTCGAGTTCAGTGAGCGCTTGTGTCACCTCTCCTGACAAACCCTTGTACATTTGGAGTACCTTTTCAAAGTCTTCTTCAGAAATGAGGAAGAGCTTAAACGGCATGTTTACTTTCGTCGTAATAAAGTTGAGTGCATCACGAGCGCCGATGTTATCGGGATCAACAATACCAACTTCGAGTGCGCCTCCTTTCACCTCGAGGGGCACAATACGGTAGTAGGTTGCCGATTCTTCAGGAATGTAGTCGAGCACTTGGTGCGGAATGTCCACATTCGTCAAATCACGCGTTGGCAACTGGTAGTACTTGCCTTTTGCAGTGCGAATTGCTGCAGGATCAACGCCATGTTTTATCAAAACCTCTTCGAGCGTCAACCCCGAAGACCCGACTTCCTTTTGAATATCAGGAACATCATGTGCAGCAAGGAGCTTCTTCGAAATGAGGGCTTCAATGATGTTCATGCCTGCTTAACGAGTAGTTGGTAAACCCGGCACTGGTGCAAATGGATTGATTCGACCAACACCCTCAGGCGCAATTTCTACAGAATAGTCGACGAGTGAGAGAAAAACGGGGTCGGTGAAGATTTCGGTACGCAACTTAATAGCATTGATAACTTGCATGCGCTCAATGAGTTCTTGGCCAATGATTGCTGACACCGATGTTGGATTGTCTGCGCCAGCGGTTGTAGTATCAGACATTTCTTGCGCAGCGAGTGGTGTGAGCGCTGTTTCTTGAATGACGAAATACCCTCCAACCACGAGCGCGACACCGACAAACCCCAATGTGAAGTAGTGTTTCATATTATTTTTGTAACATATAGGTTGAGAACGTAATTTGGTAGGTGCGCTTGCCTGTCTTATCCTCAGGAGCACTGAGACTGAGCGATTCAACAGTTGCAATTTGCAAACTCTTTTCAAGCTCTTCGAGAAATGTTTGGAATCCTTCGTAGGTAGTATTGACGCCAAACGATACTGTCGCTGACTGGATAGCAGTTGCTGCTTGTTGGTTTTTGTCTGTTGCAGCTGGCGCCGGTCGAACTTGAATACCTTCTGCCTTCAGCCCAAAGCGTTTTGCAAGCGTTTGAAAGTTGAGGAGTAAGCGAATACTGTCGATATTTTCTGGCAAGACTTTTTCAAGACGTTCAAGATCTTTGACAGAGTATGAGTTCCACTCGAGCACCAACTTATTGAGCTTCTCTGATGCCTGCTGTGCTTGAACAACGGCAGCTTGGTACTGATCGCGTTCCTGCAGCAATTTTTTAATAATCACGTACTCAGGGTTAACGTACCAGTACACACCAGATGCGGCGACTGCAATAAGTATGATGGGAAGAATGAATTTCATATTAGTTTGGTGTTGATGAAGCAGTCGAGGTTGCCATTGCCTGCGGTGGTGGCTGAAGCCCTGCTGCCTGTTTTTCGAGACGTGCGCGATATGAAATGAGGTTGCTATCAACCATAGCGTTGACTCTGAAGCTCACGGCACCATTTTCTCCGGCTGACACATTTGAAATTGTCGGTTGTTTTAAATACAGCGAATTTGCCAGGAAGACATCTGATTGCAGTGCAACGGTAGCGAAGCTTCCCGCTTGTCCATCCATTGATACTTGAAACTGGTTATTTTTTCCGACGGTAAAGTTAAAGTTGCGAAACTGGACATTTTTCATGGTGATCGTCTCGAGGTAGTCAAAAAATTCTGAAGCGGCGCGATGATTATCGAGCACCTGCGATACCCCCTGCATGTGGGTACTCAATGTGGTAAGTTCACTAATAATTTTAGGGTCGAGTGCTTCCTTAGCGTTTTCGAGTGCTGTTTGAAGATCGGTGATTTCTCGCTCAATCGACACTCGCCATACAAACACACCAATTGCTAATACAAGGGCTGCAAAAAAGAGGATAAAAGCAATGAGAGCAAAGATATTTAGCCCACGGCGTGGTCGCGCATCGATGACCGAAAGAGGTCGTTTCGGAATAAACGATGGTTTTACAGTCGTATCCATTGTTTCATTATAGTATGCGAGTCTTGATTTCCACTAGGAGTTATCCCCGCTTACCGCTATTACTACCGTTGTTCTGCGAGCACGCGGAGGGCAGTACCAATAGCAACGGTGAATTCTGGACCAGTTGTTTTGAGCAGTGGCTCCAAAAATGCCGGAGATTCAACCTTTGTAAATGCATTACCCAGTTCGACAGGTAGTCCGAGTCCGGTTTTTGCTTGATCGAGAAAGCCAGCGAGCTTTGCGCCGCCTCCCACAAACACCACTTTGTTAATATTTTTACCCGTACGCTTTTGGTAGGCGACAACAATTTTTGAAATTTCAGAGAAAATGTACGAGAGCGACGTTGAAACTATTTGTCCCACCTTTGCTTTGAGATCAGGTTCAAGACTTGCGAGGTTTCGTTTCATAATTTCGGCATCAGTGACTGGTTTTCCGAGCGATTGTGCCAGAGCAAGCGTAATATCCTGCGACCCACGCGGTACCGTATGCGAACGCTGCAGCACTCCCCGTTCAACAATGTAGAGCTTGGTGAGCGCGGCACCAACATCACAGACCATCACCGGCGCAACCTCTTGGTCAATCACCGAACGAATGGTGCTGAAAATTTCAATTTCAAAAAATACTGCATCGAGGCCTGTTTTGCTCACAATCTGTTGGTACTTTGTAACGGTGTCGTTATGAATTGCCACAATGAGCACATCAATTTTTTCGAGTGCTGACTTTTGTTCGCCGGGTGCGACTAACGCAGCCTTATCATCATCAGCAAAGAGCGGCTCTTCACTTGAAACCCGCGGCACCACCCACCAATCGAGCATTACTTCAGAAATAGGTACGGGGATATACTTTCGAGCCTCAATCGGTACCATTTGATCGAGCTGCTTTTCGGCAACTTTCGGCATTTCGACGAGTGAAATGA
>CAZXUM010000071.1:0-3093 GCA_964644005.1 uncultured Candidatus Saccharibacteria bacterium | reverse complement strand
CTGGAAACAGGAGCATTTTCTCAGCAAATTGACCGATTTCATCGGTGTACAAGGTCTTCCCGTTGACTGTCAATGTTTTGATATTTGTGGCCGAACCGCGAAGGGTAATGAGTCGGTCAGTGATAGTGGTGCCGTTCGCAGGACTGTCGATAGTGATGGTAGGACCAGCGATAATGAACCGAGCCTGGTATACACCAAAGAGGGCAATGAGAACCAGTCCCGTGCCATATACCCACCACCAGAAACGTTTTATTGGATCATACGACATAATCTTTTGGCCCAGAAGCTTCTGGTGTATCGTCTGACGGATCGTCTAATGGAGAGAGGGGAATAGCGCCGCTTGGTGCCCCTGTGCCGCGACCAATGACTTCGCGAGGTTTCGAACCTTCACCCGGGCCGATAATGCCGCGATCCTCAAGCATGTCCATCAACCGTGCGGCACGAGCGTAGCCAACACGAAGTTTTCGTTGGAGGTATGAGGTCGATGCTTTGCCAGCCTCAATCACAATTTGCTTTGCTTCCTCGTACAAATCATCATCGTCTTCGCTGTTGTCGAGAGTGCTTTCAAAAATTGAATTCGATCCAGATTGTGGTGCGTCGAAGTTAATTTCAGTAGGAATTTCGTTTGCGTATGAATCGGCGAGATGCTTTACGATTTTCTTGAGTTCGTGCTCAGAGATAAACGCTGATTGGACACGCTGCGGCTTCGACATATCGCCTGACATATAGAGCATGTCACCAGCACCGAGCAATTTTTCAGCACCAACAGTGTCGAGGATAGTGCGTGAATCTATTTGTGACGTCACTTGCAGTGCAACACGTGATGGAATGTTTGCTTTGATGAGACCGGTGATGACGTTTACCGACGGGCGCTGTGTGGAAAGAATAAGGTGAATACCAACGGCGCGGCTCATTTGGGCGAGTCGCACAATACCAGCCTCAAGTTCTCGAGGATAGGTTTGCATGATATCTGCCAACTCGTCGATAATGACAACGATATAGGGTAGTGGTTCAGGCAATTCGTCTGTTGAAGCTTCAGCGTCACCTCGTTCCTGATACTTCTTGAGAGCTGGTTCAAAGATATTTTTGTGGTACGAATCAATGTCGCGTACTGACTCACCTTGCAGAATGTCGTACCGTCGATCCATTTCTTTTGCTGTCCACTTGAGTGCCATGATGGCTTTCTTTGAATCGGTAATGACAGGGGTGAGCAAGTGCGGAATGGTGTTGTACATAGTGAGCTCAACACGTTTTGGGTCAATCATGATGAACTTGAGCTGCTCAGGTGAATTTCGGTACAACAGAGAGGTAACGAGTGCGTGGATCGTGACTGACTTTCCTGAACCAGTAGCACCAGCAACGAGCAAGTGCGGCGCTTTTGCCAGGTTTGCAAAGTATGATTTTCCTGAGATGCCGCGACCGAGCGATACCATGAGCGGCTTTTCTGAGTCTCGGTACTCCGGTTCGTTCAATAGACTGCCCAAGCCGACAACTGTTTTTGTACTATTTGGAATTTCGATACCTACGAGTGATTTGCCCGGAATCGGTGCTTCAATACGGATTGGGTGTGCTGCAAGCGCCAATGCGAGATCGTTTTGCAGTGCCACAATGCGGGCAAGTTTGACACCCTCAGCAGGCTTGAGGGCGTATCGAGTAACTGTTGGGCCGATTGAGATTTCGTCCATTTCAACAGTAATACCGAAATTGGCGAGGGTTCGTTTGATGATGTTTGAATTAGCCTTAATGTCACCAACACCAGGTTTACCCCGATCGTTTTCAAGGAGAGACATACTTGGTGCGTCGTACGGCTTTAGACTGAGCATGCGTGCCGGAGGCCGCTTCTTTCCACCAAAGAAGCCTAATGCATCGCTGCCGCTGCCCGATGAGGTGTCTGAACCAGACGGGTATTCATCTGCAGTGGTCGGTTCGTTTGTTTCACTGGCTGCAAGCGATGTGTTTTGCGATGGTGCAATGAGCGGTTCTGCATCGACAGGAACAACTTCGGGGTGCTCCCCTTCCAGCGGTTTTTTTTTCCAAAACATGAGCCAGGTGAACTGCGGTCGTGCGTCGATAATAATAATGAGTGATATGAGTGCGAGGCTAGCCAAAAAGATGAGACTGACAGTGGTATCAAATAGTTGTACAAATGGGTACGCAATGAGACTGCCTACGATGCCGGTTGTTTCTGCAGAAAGGATGTGACCCACACCGAGACTTGTTACGACAAAGAGTACTGCTCCAATAAGTTTACTAATGCCAACGGCTTTTTGGCGCGAACGAAAATAGGTAACAGATAAAATAATGAGAACAAGTGGGATAAGATAATAACCAACACCAATAAGAGAGGTGAAGGTATTATGTGAGTACGTACCAACCTTCCCTGCTTTGCCGAATGGAGATAACACAAAGAAGACTGCAGTAGCCAAAAAGATAACAGCTGCAATAAAATGTTTTGTCTCAGTCTTAAGGCCAGTTGAAAAGGACGAGAGGTCGCTGTCAATATCCTTGTCGGCTTTCTTCTTGCGTGCCATAGGTGAATTCTAGCATAGAGCTTTTGACGAAGCGCATATGTCCGATATATACTACAAGTATGACCGATAGATTATTAAAGACTTTAAAAGTCTTATAAGACATGGAAAAAGACAATACTCCAGTCTCATATAGCAAAGAGATACTCGATTTGCTCTTTCAAAATAAGCTTTTTCAGCATTCACCCGAAGTGTTCTTTAAAGGACACAAACTGCTACTTGCACTTAATCTTGCTACCGAACATGTTACCGAAGACGCAATAGTTATTGCAATAAGAAAAAGCGCTGTTGACCTTTTCACGTCGCTATTTAGTGGCAACTCAGCCCAAACTGCTATTGAGGCATCGTATGTCTTGGTGCTCATTGAAAGTTCCTCATTCCTGGGTTCAATATCTATTACGAACGCTGCTATCTTGGTGAAGGAGGTGCAGGTATTTATTGAAATGGTCATTTCAAAGAGAACAAAAACAGCAGCGCTTCTTGATAGTCATTTCTTTAAATCGCCGCAGTACGTAGAACAAACACATGAAAAGGACATAAAAGACATTAAGAGACAGTACTATAC
>CAZXUM010000070.1:0-3136 GCA_964644005.1 uncultured Candidatus Saccharibacteria bacterium | reverse complement strand
GGTGGTGGCATGGTACAGCGCAGCTGGCGGTGTGTATTCATCAAATTGTCATAACGGCGTTCTTCCTGAAACTACCAAGCTCACCAATGCATTTGCAAAAGCATCAGGCTATGCTGCACACGAAAGTTTTGATTTTTACGAAATCACTGGCGACATGGTGAACTGGTTCGCAAAAAATAATATTCCTGCAATTAGCGTTCTCCTCACAAACCACACAGATACTGAGTGGGCAAAAAATCGTGCAGGTATCGACGCAGTGCTTAAGTACTACGCGCAATAATCGCTGTACATGCGTCGACTCATTAGTATTTGTGCTGTGCTCGTTGTGGTGTTGATTGTTGGCGTGCTCCTATTCAAAAAAACACCGCCTCCAGCACCAGCACCAACTCCAATATTACCGGTTGTTGTCGACCCTCGTCACGCAAGTATCGGCACCTCAGTACAGGGTCGACCAATTGATGCCTACACATACGGCACTGGCGGTACACATCTCGTATTTGTCGGTGGCATCCACGGCGGGTATGAGTGGAATAGCGTACTCTTGGCGTACCAGTTTATGGACTACGTAGCGGCAAACCCTCTGCTCATTCCAAAAAATCTAACAGTCACAGTTATCCCATCTGCAAATCCTGATGGTGTGTTTGCGGTTATCAAAAAAGAAGGACGATTCACTGCAGCAGATGTGCCGACTGACACGAACATTGAACAAGCTGCAGGACTCGGTCGCTTTAACGCCAAAGCTGTCGATCTGAACCGTAACTTTGGGTGCAAGTGGCAACCAGAGAGTACATGGCGATCAAAAAAGGTAAGTGCAGGTACGGAAGCATTTTCAGAGCCCGAGAGCGCGGCACTCCGCGATTTTGTTGCAAAACAATCACCTGACGCATTTGTGTTTTGGCACAGTCAGGCAAGTGCAGTCTACGCATCAGAGTGTGAAAACGGTGTTCTTCCAGCAACACTCACCCTCATGAACACGTATGCAACCGCCGCAAACTACAAAGCTATTTCAGCATTCGATGCCTACCCAGTTACCGGCGACGCTGAAGGGTGGCTTGCGTCAATTAATATTCCTGCAATTACCGTTGAACTCACGACGCACGAAACCGTTGAGTGGGAAAAAAATCTCGCTGGCGTGAAAGCAGTATTGAACCTGTATACCAAGTAAGCAGCATAGCGCCTTCCAATTTCAGGCAAAGTACAGTACTCTCAGAATCTATGGCAGGAAAGCCTGGAAACGAAACAGTCCTCCGTTTTGAAGACGTGTCATTTGAGTTTGGCCACAATAAGCCCATTCTCGACACGGTTAATTTCAACGTGCGCCGCGGATCAAAAATTACGATCATGGGGCAAAACGGTGCAGGCAAAAGTACGCTGTTTAAGCTCATCACCGGCGATCATGTACCCGAGCACGGCAGCATCCATATCCACCGCGACGCAACCATTGCAATTGCCCGACAAGTCATTCCACGTCCTGATTTGGAACTCACCGTGCGTGAGTTCTTTCAGCAGTGCTTCAAGGAAACTATTTACGATATTGATCCACGTATCGACGAAATTCTTGAAGTGGTAAACCTGCACGCGCCTCACGATCGCATCGTCAAAACATTTTCAGGTGGACAGCAGGCACGGCTATTGCTCGCATCAGCGCTCATTCAAAACCCCGATATTTTATTGCTCGATGAACCGACGAACAACCTCGACACTGCGGGCATTGAACACCTCACCACCTTCATTAAGGGATACAAAAAAACTTGTCTGGTTATTTCTCACGATGCCGAATTTTTAAATTCGTTTACCGACGGCGTGCTCTACCTCGACATCTACACCAAAAAAATTGAACAGTACGTGGGTAACTACTTCGACTTGCTCAACGAAATTTCTGCTCGTATAGAAAAAGAAAATCGCAAAAATGCTCAGCTCGCCAAAGAAATTCAGGAGAATAAAGATAAGGCAAACTTCTTTGCAAACAAAGGAGGTCAAATGCGCTTAGTGGCGCGCCGTATGCGTGAAAAAGCCGAAGCGCTCGAAGAAGAAAAGGTTGATGTGCGCAAAGAAGATAAAACCATTCGACCATTCACTATTCCAACACAGGCAGATGTGCTCGGTGACATTATCACCATCACGGGCTTTACGACGATGGATCCAAAAACCCACACATTGGTGCCGCGTAAAACGAAGTTGTCGCTCAAGCGCAATCAACACCTCTTACTCAAGGGGCCAAACGGTATCGGCAAGAGCACACTCCTCGAAGCACTTGCCTCGGGCACAGCTACTGGCGCAACGATTACTGACGGCATCCGCGTTGGCTACTATCGCCAAGATTTCTCAACACTCAATTTTGAAGACACTGTGTACGACTCACTCCTGAGCGTGATGGATAAGCACTACGAAGAGCAGCTCCGCGCCACAGCATCGAGCTTCTTAATTACGAGTGATTTGATCAAAAATAAAATTGGCAGTTTATCAGAAGGGCAGAAGGGATTGGTTGCCTTTGCCCGACTAGTGTTGCAGCGCCCTGGTCTCCTCATTTTGGATGAGCCAACAAACCACATTAACTTCCGTCACATTCCGGTTATTGCTGAAGCACTCAACAAGTTTGAAGGAGCGATGATTTTGGTCAGCCACGTGCCAGAGTTTGTCGCAAAAATCCGTATTGATGATGTGTTTGATTTGGAGAAGTAGTGTTGTATTGTGTGGACATGCTCGTAACTGCAATCAAAACATCGCTGTTTAAAAATGGGCGACCACTCTTCGATTTTATAGTCCAGCATGTGCCACCCCTGCACAGTGGCGATCTGCTAGTAGTTACCTCAAAAATTGTTGCGTTGTCGGAAGGACGTGTTGCGCGACTGGCTGACAAACAGAGGATTATCGCACAGGAATCACGCGAGGTCATTGAGACGCCGTGGGCATTCATTACGTGCGGTGCTGACGGGTGGAGTATCAATGCTGGTGTCGACGCATCAAATGCAGACGGCCAATTAGTGCTCCTCCCTCGAGACACGGGCGCTGCAGCTGCCGTTCTTTGTGTCGCGCTCAAAAAACGATTTCGCATAAAAAAACTCGGTGTCATTATTACCGACACACGAAGTGTGCCGCTGCGGGTCGGTACTATCGGTCGCGCACTGGGCTATGT
>CAZXUM010000069.1:0-3275 GCA_964644005.1 uncultured Candidatus Saccharibacteria bacterium | reverse complement strand
AATCCGCACCAGCTAAATATCGCTTCAAAAAAAGCAAAGCCCGAGAAGAAAAGTAAGAGTGGGCTCCACGAAGTAGTGATCGCAAAAAGAAACAGTGCAACAGCGATAATCACTCGTATTAATCTATCTTTTTTGCCGATATTTTTGGCAATATATTTACCTGAGCGATTAGTTGTGTTTCGTGCAAATTTTTTCAGTACTATACGATAGACAAATCCGAACATGAACGCCATTACAAACATAATAAAAATAAGCCCCCAGCCGAACGGTGAGAGGATGAAATCTATTGGAGATTTGTTAAAGAAGTTTTTTTTCAGTTGTGGGATAAGAGTGAGCGCATTTACAGTTTCTTTGAAATCAAAGGCTTCTATCTCGCCTATGGCGAGTGAGTATTTACTGTCGTTTTGTGCACTCGATACGCGGATCTCGTATGTGCCCGCGTCTACCTGAGCTTTGTATTCTGGGCCCTGCCAGTAGGTGTCACTGCCAAATGGTTCAAAAAATTGCTTCCACTCAAAACCCGTGCTTTCGAGCACCGTGAGCTCTTTTCCGTCTTTTAAAATAACCGCCGAGACATCTTTCTTCTGATCAGCAATATCTGGCACAAGCACGCCGACATAGAGCGCAAATGCTTTGTCTGAGGTGATGGTATAGACAGCGGGTTCGCCACTAAGTATGCCGTAATACGCCTTAGAGACTTCTGGAAATCTGACAATAGTGGGGTTTTCCGTGACGATCCTTGGCTGGTGCGCAGAGGTAACGGTCGGCAATAAAAATACTGGAAGAAATAGCGCGATTGTGATTAAAAGTTTTTGCATATAATTTATTTTTCTTTAGCTCCTTCGTATACGAAGTTCTCGGTTATTTTCCACACACCTTTTTCTCGGAATGCTGGAATCTTCTGGCGACGTGCGGCATTAGCCATGGCCGGACCAGATTTGCTATTTAGTTTTACGTATTCCGAAAGAGTGATGATCTTATCGCCCTTAAGGTATGTTATGCGTTTATGCAAAGACTCCATGAGGGAGAGTGCCAGGATCTTTTCCATTTCCTTTGCAGTCTTCTTGTCTCGATATTCTGCAAAGGTGCTGTAATAGTCTTTCTTTTCTTTGTCGCGAATAATAATTCCAGGAAAACCAAGACGCTGGAACTGATAGTTGATGAGCACACGGCCGATACGACCATTGCCGTCATTGAATGGGTGGATTGTTTCAAACTCAAGATGGAACTTTGAAATTCTATCTACAAAATAATCATCAAGGTGTGCGGTGTATTCAAGAAGTGCCGCTTCGATCATTCTTTCTACATGTTCTGGCGCAGGGGCGACATGTGTACCGACGCGCACATATTCGCCAATCTTTCTAAATCGTCCGGCAATACTGTCATCGATGCCACCAATAAGCATCTGATGGAGAAGAATGATTGTTTCTTTGCTTATCTCAGACACCTCTGACTTGCTTCTGATATACGCAACAACTCGAGCAAGGTTCTTTGCTTCAAACACTTCTCGGACCGATACGTCTCGAGCCACTTCCATTTCAAGAAGGATCTTCTCTGTTTCCTTGAGAGTAAGAGTCGAATTCTCGATAGCATTAGAGTTGTAGACAGCCTCGGCTACTTCAGCCTCATCCACGAGCACCAAAAGAGAATCCTTGCCTTGGCGAAGGGTGTCGTACTCTTTTTTGAGATCCTGGAGCTTCTCTTTGATTGGATTGGTTGTAGCCATCTGTATAATTTTTTGGATATTAAAACTTACTAGCTATTATACACGTTTTCACCACTTATTGTCAAATATCAGTGAAAAGACCTTTAAAAAGGCACTTTTTCACTGATTTAAAGCTAAAAATGAACTGGGGAGGGTGTTTAAAGCTCTTTCTAGTTCACTTATTGATTCAATCCAAATTGTGACTGGAGTTTACCTTTAAAGTATATTCCAGTTCATTTTTGCCTTTTATGCCCCCGTCCAATCTTCCTTACACTCTGCACAACGCTGTTTGCCTGTATGTTCAAACATATCGGTGAACTTATTGGGCTGATACATCTGGTCAGTCTCACTCCAAATAAACTCATCGTCAATAAGCATCTCTACCAACTTACGCTCACAGCTACAAAACTGGCATGCTTGTTTAGGGAATGTTTTTGTTTCTTCGCTCATACTCCGATCGTTGATCGAATAGACTTATAAGTCAATTGCGCAGGCTTAATCTCTGATACTTCCGCTTTTTAGGAATAATCAGCGATAAAGTGACATTTCTTCCCTCGTCGGCCTCACCACCGGATACAATCCATCCTTCAAATTCGGCAGGTACGCGGCCAAGGGATCCAGCTTCCAAAAGGTTCCTATCTCAGCCACCATGTCGAGCAAAACTATACCCGATAGACATTTTTATCTATACTAAATATAGTCTAAAAGTATGGGAGTGGATTAGATACCCGCTCATCCTCCACGCAAGACACTTGCGGAAGTTGCGTGTAGCAGTGAAATGCGATGATATACAACTTTGAGGGAACCATCTCTTTTAGGCTTTTGTGCCACCCGGTAGAACGCGCTATGTGCGCCAATTTCTCCCGAGTGGTTTTTGTTTATATAGACCTCCACTTCCCCACCCTTTACACACTTATTCCAATTAAAGAATGTCGAGCCAGTTACTGTATAATTATGCTTCATAGTATCACTTCATGTTTGAATACATTCAAGAACAACTCATATATCTCTCAAAAATTGTACCTGTTGAGATATTTACCTTTATAGGATCATTCCTCGAAGATATTATTGCGCCTATCCCTTCACCCCTCATAACAACAACAACCGGAACACTTGCACTTGCACAAGGATATGAATACGTAGGCCTTATATGGCTCATCGTCATTGCCGCGTTAGGAAAAACACTTGCTTGTATCATCATATATATTGTTGCCGATAAAGCGGAAGATTTCATTCTTGTTCATGTCGGCCCAAAAATAGGCATCGGTCACGCTCAAGTAGAAAAATTGGGTACATATCTCACCGGGTCAGCAAGAGATTATGTAATCCTCACCGCAATTCGCGCTCTTCCAATCATTCCGTCTCTTCCTGTATCCATTGCGGCTGGTGTAATTAAAATTCCAATGAAACTATATATAATTGGAACATTTATAGGTACACTTTTCCGCAGTGCATTGTTTATTATTGTTGGCTATATAGGTCTTTCTGCGTATCAAGATATCATTAATGGCATCGATAGTGTTGAATCAATCTCTCAGATTATTATTGTTGGAGTACTTGGTGTTGCGAT
>CAZXUM010000068.1:0-3339 GCA_964644005.1 uncultured Candidatus Saccharibacteria bacterium | reverse complement strand
AAAGGTCTCATGATGCTCTCTGGTGGTGAGCGTGCACTTACTTCAATTGCGCTCCTCTTTGCAATTTCTCAGGTGAATCCGCCGCCGTTCGTTATCCTTGATGAAACTGATGCCGCGCTCGACGAAGCAAATTCACGCAAGTACGGCGATATGATTGAGAGCCTCTCAAAATATTCACAGCTCATTCTTATTACCCACAATCGCGAAACCATGTCGCGTGCAGGCGTACTCTACGGAGTTACTATGGGTTCAGAAGGATTTTCGCGATTGCTCTCGATTGCATTTCAGGAGGCGGTGCAGGTAGCGAAGTAGGTGTTACACAAACACAAAGTCCAAAATCTTTTCGTCGAGGTTTGCTCGTACTAGTTTCACTTTTACCACGTCGCCGAGCGCGCGGATTTTTTTCGTTTTTTCACCGATAATGCGGAATTTTTTAGGCTCAAACGTATAGAAATCATCTTTCATATCACGCAAGCGAACCATACCCTCTGCTTTTGTATTTACTTCTTCAACATACGCACCCCACTCAGTAACACCAGAAATGATGCCGTTGAATTCTTGACCAACTTTTGTTGACATAAATTCGACTTGTTTAAACTTAATTGACGCACGTTCTGCTTCTGATGCCTGGATTTCTTTCTCTGTTGATTCTTCGGCGATGCGCTGGTACTGGGCGAACTCATCTTGAGCGTGCGTCACATTTTTATTCAAAATACTCCAGAGTGCGCGGTGCACAATCAGGTCAGGATAGCGGCGAATTGGCGAGGTAAAGTGGGTGTAGAACTCAAAGGCAAGGCCGAAGTGACCAATGTTTTGTGTTGAATACACCGCTTTTGCCATACTGCGAATAGCCGCCGTTTTTACGAGCGCTTCCTCAGGTTTTCCGGTCACTGCAGCGAGAATCCGGTTGATAGTGTCGCCATCGAGTTTTGCAGCTTTGTGGGGTACGTCGTGGCCGAGTGCTTTCAAGTAAATGAGTAGGTTCTCGAGCTTTTCTTCATTTGGCACATCGTGAATACGATAGAGCGACACTCCTTTACCAGCTTTTATATGTGCGCTGTGAATAAATTGGGCCACTTCACGGTTGGCGAGCAACATCCACTCTTCAACAAGTTTGTGGGTATCGAGGCGTTCCTTTTTGTATACATTTACCACTGTGCCCTTTTCATCAAGTTCAAATCGTACCTCGTCTTGATCAAAATCGATTGCACCGCGCGATAGTTTTTGTGCACGCATCACTTTACCAACACGGTCGAGTACTTCGAGTTCTTTGTACATCGGACCGGCTTTTTGGTTGAGCACCACTTGTGCATCTTCGTACGGAAAGCGTTGATGTGAATGAATAACGGTGCGACCAAACCAACGTGAAAGCACCTCAGCTTTATCGTTAATCACAAAGATTGCAGAGAACGCGAGTTTGTCTTCATTTGGATTAATGCTGCAGAGGTCGTTTGAGAGAGCTTCTGGCAACATCGGAATAGTTCGATCAACCAAATAGACTGAACATGCGCGCTTGCGACCCTCACGATCGAGTGCGGTACCTTCTTGTACGTAGTGAGACACGTCAGCAATGTGCACGCCAATTTCATACGTACCATCGTCGTTGAATTGCACTGAGAGTGCGTCGTCGAAATCTTTTGCATCGCGTGGATCAATGGTGCAGGTTGGTACAGTGCGCATGTCGCGGCGAGTCTTCAGTTCCTCGGCAATAATTTCTTTCGATCGCGCGCGGATTTCTTCGGCCTCGCGCTCAACTTCAGGAGGGAAGTCCTGTTCGATATTGCCTGAAAGAATAATTGATTGAATTTCAGTCTCATGTTCGCCCTTTTTTCCAATACGTTCAAGAATTTCTCCAGTAGGGAGTTGGGCATTCTTCTCCCAGTTCACAATACGTGCCAGTACCTTGAGACCGAGGTCAGCGGTGGTAGCGTCGGGAAGTACAATGTCGGCATACATGTGTCGATCGTCAGGGCTTAAGAAGCATTTACCCATGTAGTCGACAACTGTCCCAACGAACTGGCGTCGGGCGTTCGTAATAATGTTCACTACCACCCCTGTTTGGCGTTCCCCTGGTAGTAATGGACGAAGGCTGATAGCAACGGTGTCACCGTGCATTGCGTGGTTTAAATGTTCGGGTTCAATGAGGATATCTTCCTCTCGGCCTTCAATTTCAACGAAGCCAGTGCCCTTGCGAGTAGTAGTAATTGTGCCCTCGAGGAGAGCGCTATGTGAGGCGGTCGTGGTAGGTTTCATGTGGCTAGTCTAGCAGATTGCCATACCAAATGAAACGTGCTACTATCCCACCCATGCTTAAAATTCGATTACAGCGTGTAGGACGCAAGCACGAACCCGTGTTCCGCCTGGTACTTACCGAATCTCAAAACAGCACAAAGAGCGGCCGTTTCTTGGAAATACTTGGTTCACACGATCCGCGCTTCCCAGAAAAAACAGCTTTTCAAAATGATCGCATTACACACTGGATTTCTCACGGCGCACAAACATCTGACACCGTGCACAACATGTTGGTGAGCTCGGGTGTTGTTAAAGGAAAGAAAATCAACGCACTCCCTCTCAAAACTGCGATTAAAAAAGAAACACCTCCAGCACCTGCAGCTCCCGTAGCCGCAGCAGCAGAAGTAGCAGCGTCTGCAGAAACGCCTGTTGAAACTCCGGCTGCCTAGTTCCACTCAGTTTGCTATACTAAGAGACGGTAGTATTTAGTCAGTAACGACAATCTATGGAACGAGATATACAGTTTCTTGAACTTATCATAAAAGAGTTGGTTGAGAGTCCTAACGACGTGAAAATCAACCGCACTGTCGATGAGATGGGAGTACTGCTCACTCTTACAGTCAATCCGGTTGATATGGGAAAAGTTATCGGTCGCTCAGGCAACACTGCAAAAGCAATTCGGACACTCCTCCGTGTTGTTGGAATGAAAAACAACGCACGAGTGAATCTCAAAATTAACGAACCTGAAGGGGCGGCGCCAAAAGAGAGTGTCACCAAAACGGTTGATGAAGCAATGGCGGACCTAAATCTATAACAACAAAAAAACCTCCGAGGACTTTCGGAGGTTTTTTTGTTGTGCACGTAGTTTTGCTATAACCATTAGATATGCTAGTTTGTCAATATGACCTTTCATATTATTACCTTATTTCCTGGGGCTTTCAGCTCGTACCTCGGCGAGTCGATTATTAAGCGCGCCATTGAAGACAAAAAAATTACGGTGAAATTGTACAACCCTCGTGATTTCACTGCCGACCGTTTTAGTCGGGTTGATCGTAAACCATACGGCGGTGGCCCGGGTATGGTCATTCAAGCTGAGCCGGTTATTAA
>CAZXUM010000067.1:0-3444 GCA_964644005.1 uncultured Candidatus Saccharibacteria bacterium | reverse complement strand
CAAGCGTCCATAGCGACGGCGGAGTTCGGCACCTTAACAAATCGGGGTGCTATGCCAGCAATGGCATATAGCCGACTTGAGAGAAACTCAAGTGAAATCGTGGCTTATAACGGTGGACTCCTAAATTAATATTTTCTTTATCTTTCTTTTATAAAGATTGAGCGAAAGAGATATATACTTAGGACAATACCGTGGGAAGTTTAACTCAATTAGAAAGATCAATCATTATCGGATCTCTACTTGGAGATGGATATTTGCGTATAGTTTCAGGGCGTGCCAATGCACTTCTTGAAATTAACCACTCCATTTCCCAAAAAGAATACGTTGATTGGAAATTCGAAATGTTATCGAACATTTGTAAATCTGGACCAAAATCTAGAAAAGGAAATGGCGCTCGAATAGCATATCGCTTTACCACTCGACAACATCCAGAACTTACTGATTTCTATCGAATGTTTTATATCAATCAACAGAAACGGATACCAGATTTAATTCTGGATCCCATAATGTTGGCGATATGGTACATGGATGATGGGAGTAAGTGTAGAGATAGCGATGTGTATCTAAATACTCAACAATTCTGTGTAGAAGATCAACAAAAACTACTACGTATGATTAAAGTATTAGATATTGAATGCAGCTTAAATCGTGATAAGAACTATTGGAGAATCAGAATTAAAAAATCCTCGATTCACAAATTCTTCTCGATTATTGAGCGGTACATTATAGCCTCTATGATGTACAAATTGAGTTATAACCCCGTAGAGACTTGCTCTGACACGAGAGCAGAGTGTTCGCAACACGCGAATGCTAACACGCCACCTCCTTTGATCAAAAGGATGATGATATAGTCCGATCCTCTCAGTAATGGGAGACAAATATGACAGCGATGTCGGCTCATCTTATCCTGGGGCTGGAGAAGGTCCCAAGGGTTTGGCTGTTCGCCAATTAAAAAGATACGCGAGCTGGGTTCAGACCGTTCAGCAACTATCCCTTTTCTCTAACAATACATATTTCGAAATACACGCAATAAATGCCTACTGGTATTTTTGCTAGCGCTCGGCTCGTCGGCCTGCGCGATGTATTTCTCAACATGTATTGTTAGAGAAAAGATACGGATGGTGATTGAACAGTCTGAACCAATTGAGAATTTTTCGATCTAGTAAATGATATAGAAGTATACGTTTAAATCATTTCGTATACAGGTGAATCAATCACATCACGGCGGTCATATATAGAAATATGTATGACTTAGCTAACATATATCGGTGAAGTCCAAGAACCGTCAAACCGTTCAGGGATAATACCGAGGGAACTCCTAGTGAGGCCCGTAGAGACTACACGTTAGCCATCTTAACGAGCAATCGAAAGATGAAGATATAGTCCAAATGCACGCAGCAATGCGTGAGAACATGCGTGAGACAGGTTGGTCTCCTATCTACTGCAGGCGTTGATCCTTGAGGAGATTTGACAATAGTAAGAAATTGCTACTTCTCGCAGAAATGCGAGATGACAATGTGGCTATAACGGTGGAGTCTTAAAAAGTTTTGGTTCGTTGATAACTGGTACAGCACTAAGGTCTCGCTGTACCATAACAAACGTAAGTTATTAACTTACTTGAGGACCAGAAAATTGATAAGATAATACCGTGGGAAGTCGATCTAAAATTAATCTTGCATACATTGCGGGATTTCTTGATGGTGATGGAAGCATAATGCTCCAGATCAAGAAACGAAAAGAGGGTAAATCGAAAATTCGATTTATGGCCACAATTTGTTTCTATCAAGATACTCGCCATGAAAAAGACTTATACTGGATCCAACAAATTCTTGGCAAAGGCTATTCATCACAAAGAAATGATGGAATGTTTGAGTTACGAATTAATGGATACTCTTCGGTAAGAGATATACTTAAGATGCTTAAACCGTATCTTAAATTTAAACGCATTCAAGCAGAAGCACTGTTTGAAGCGTGCAGCGTTCTCTCTAAGAAAAAGTATAAGACGCTCGATACAGAAGAACTCATATTTTAGGTTTGACCCCGTAACGACTTGGTCCTACTTCATTACTGGAGTAGGACGGACTTCCGTAGTACTGGAAAGCTTTTATTAAAATAAAGGCAGGGCTACAGAGGTAATACGCCAACATCCTCGCCACACACATGTGGACGGATGAAGATATAGTCTGCGCTCCTAGTGATAGGGGAAATTCGCGACGAGAGGACCTTGTTGAACTAACCTCTGGTCTACCAGCTGTTCTGCCAAGAGCACCGCTGGGTAGCTACGTTGGGAACGGATAACCACTGAAAGCATCTAAGTGGGAAGCCGCCTCCAAGATTAGGGATCGTGATGAGGCTCCAGAGAGATGATCTGGTTGATAGGCATTAGGTGTACGCACCGTAAGGTGTTGAGCCGAGATGTACTAATACGCCCATCCTATTGGGAAATGTAGGAATCACACACGCGTACTTCGGTACGCAATGCGGTACATACTGGTCGATGGCAGAGATCGTTCTGTCATCACCGTTGTTGTTTTAAACTTATTTTTTTGAGTGTTCTGTTCTGGTGGTTTGTCGTAAGGGAAACACCTGATCCCATTCCGAACTCAGCAGTTAAGCCTTATTGAGGCGATGATACCGCACTTGTGCGGGAAAGTAGCTTGCCGCCAGGACAGAGTACTTAAAAAAAAAGAGCACATCTGTGCTCTTTTTTGTTTGCTATACTATCTCTATGTCTGCTTGGTCTGC
The DNA here is from genome assembly GCA_964644005.1 of uncultured Candidatus Saccharibacteria bacterium. Taxonomy (GTDB): domain Bacteria; phylum Patescibacteriota; class Minisyncoccia; order Phycocordibacterales; family CAZXUM01; genus CAZXUM01. The sequence goes on along the minus strand of CAZXUM010000067.1, from coordinate 699 downwards.
TCAACGAAAACTTTCGTACGGAATATTCTTCATGATAGGTGTATTTGTTCTGGTGTTTGTACCTGTTTTTTTCGTTTGGTACGACGATCCAACGTGTAGCGACGGGATTCAAAATCAAGGAGAAACAGGTATCGATTGCGGCGGTGTGTGTCGTAACCTGTGTCAGCGTGTGCAGGAACCACCAATTGTATTGTGGAAGCGGGTGTTTGAATTATCTCCCGGTGTGTACCACGCTGCTGCGTACGTTGAAAATCCAAACATCAATGCGTTCGCACTCTCAGTACCGTACACGTTTACATTTTATAATGAAAAAGGCCAACCGATCGGTGATCGTTCTGGAAACATTCGCGTTCCGCCGAGCAAACGGTTTGTGGTGTTCGAACCAACGATTCCTTCAACCGAACCAATTAATCGAGTCGATTTTCAATTTACACAAGAGCCATACTGGCAACTTGCAGCAACACCTGACCCGGTGCTTTCAGTAGTTACCAAGCGAGTACTCTCATCAGAAACACAGCCGCGTATTGAAGCTATCATTCGAAATGACTCTCTTAAAACAGTACAAAATGTTGATGTGGCCGCTATCCTCTATGATGCAAGCGGCAATGCACAAATTGTATCGCAAACACTCATTGAATCGCTGACGCAAGGTGAAAGCCGCACCGCTACGTTTACGTGGCCAAAGCCGCTGGTGCGGAG
>CAZXUM010000066.1:0-3672 GCA_964644005.1 uncultured Candidatus Saccharibacteria bacterium | reverse complement strand
CAGGTGCACAAAGCGGTGCGACGTTGAAACATTCGTTACGTCGTACACGTGTTTTTCTGCGTGATCGAGAATTTCTTCGAGTTCCTGCGCCTCTTCGTAACAGTTTTGTGCGATGCGCTCAGATGCCTCAATGAGCCGGCGCATCATGTATTTTTTGTGAATAATTTCGGCGTAGTGGCGCGCGTTTGAGGCGGTTGGTACAGATTGGGCAAGTTCTGCAATGTAGGATGCGCCGCCAACCTGCTCGATAACATTTTTTTCAGTGAGACGTGAGGTTACCGACAGCAAATCAATCGGTGCTCCTTTGCTGAAGAGTTCCATCATTGTACTGTAAATGTGTCGATGACGCTCGGCGTAAAAAGTGTCAGCTTTAATAAAGTCCGTCACTTCGTAGAGCACATCCGGACGGAGCATGAGCGAACCAAGCAACGCAACTTCAGCGTCAGTATTATGTGGCGGAACGCGGGCAGGACGAGATGGGGTCATAGCCGAATTTTACTCTCACTGCATGTCTTTGTATACGACGGGCCCACTATCGGTATCAGTAATTGTGTAGCCGAATGTTTTTAGGGTGTCACGGAGTGTATCAGACTCCTTCCAATCCTTATGTTTTCTGGCTTCCTCGCGTTTGTTGACGATATCTAAAACGTTTTGTGGAATATGTACCGCAGGAGCTTGTACTAGTTGTGATATGAGGTTTAGCCCGAGCACTTTGTCGGCTTCCTGCACAATATATCTTTTTTCAGCGGGTGTGAGCGATGCGTCCCGTGCAGCGATCCATACAGTAGCGAGTGCTTCAGCAGTATTTACATCGTCACAGAGTTGTTCGGTAAGTTGGGCGAGATATTTTTTTCCCGCGGCATGGGTTGGTTCCATTGTCTCAGTAGTCGTATTGAAATCAAGCTTGCGTAAGTTCGTAAGAGCATTATCCGCTTGTTGGAGAGATTCCCAACCAAAGGTCATTGGTGTGCGGTAGTGTCCACCGAGGAGCCAGTAGCGGTAGGCGAGAGGAGAGAATCCTTTTTCAATCAGGTTTGTAACTGAAATACCGGTACCTTCAGATCGCGCCATTTTTCCGCTGGCGATATTAACGAAGGCATTGTGCAACCAAAAACGGGCAAACTCTGCGCCAGTTGCACACACCGATTGAGCAATTTCGTTGTTGTGGTGCACTGGTGCTAAATCGACACCGCCGGTATGAATATCAAACGCATCACCGAGATATTTTTGAGACATTGCAGAACACTCTATGTGCCAACCGGGAAATCCCTTACCCCACGGACTTTCATAGCCAAGAGTTGCATCGAATTTCCACAGAGCAAAATCTCGCGGTGAGTGTTTTTCGCTATTGTCACCAATACGTGACTCGCGGGCATCGTCAGCGCTCACGTTGCCGAGTGCTCCGTACGCTGGAAATTTCACCGTATCAAAATACACACCATCAGTAATGGTGTAGGTGAATCCTTTTTTTTCTAGTGTACTGATCAGTGCGATATCTTCTGCAATGTGCTGGCTCGCCCGTGGCACCAAATGTGGACGAAGTATGTTGAGCGCATCAAAATCCTGCAAAAATCGAGTAGTGTACTTTTCCGCAAGTTGTCCCATGCCTGCAAGGGTGATAGGCAAACCTTCACGGCGAAGTCCTTTGGTCATTTTGTCTTCACCGCCGTCTCCGTCATCGGAGAGATGGCCGATATCGGTAACATTCATTACTTCGGTGACAGTAAAACCTTGCCATTCAAAAAGACGGCGGAGGAGATCAGCGAGCATAAATGATCGATGGTTTCCAATGTGCACATCACCGTAGACTGTCGGTCCACAGTGGTACATCTTCACCACTCCCGGCGTTCGGGGAGTAAACACCTCTTTTTGTTTTGTGAGGGAGTTGGTCAGTCGAATCATATTAAATCCAGCGGCGGGTGCGTGCCCATACAATCATGCCTCCAATAAAGAAGAGGTAGATGCCGATAGCAACAACCATATCATGCTCAGTGCCCGGAATAAAATCACCAAGTGTCTGCAGTGTGAGCAGATCGTACAGCGCAAGAAGGGTACCAACGAGCATAGTAATAAAGGTCAGTGACTGCATGGTACTGCTTTGGCGAAGGCTTAAGAGTGAATCGTTCGTATTACGAATTTCCAGGAGAAGCTCGTGTACTGCAGTGAGTCGATTAAAGAGTTTGTCGTGCTGGGCGCGAACGTCGTTGAGTACTCGGTGATGACTTGGTCCAAAAACCGTAATGACGTACTCGAATACATCTTTTAATACGAGTGTGTGGGTTGCCAGTGTCTTGCGGCACGTAATAAGTTGGCGACTAAGTCGTGACAGTTGCTGTACCACGTAGTGCTCTCGCGAAGTAAACATCGGACCCTCAAGTTCTTGCAGGCTATCTTCAAGTGCGCCAATTTCATGTCCAAGTGAGTGGTACAGTTTTGAGAGAATCCATGCAGCAACGGCAACTCCGTTGGGAAGGGGTGATTCAGTAGTGGCAGCGAGTGTCTCAGCTTGTTTGGCAAGAGAATCAAGCGCGTCGACGCTGTCGTAGCGGCAGGTGATTACCGTATGTTCAAGGATGAGCATGTCGATTTCCTGCTGCATCGATGTGCGGTGCGAGTGTCGAAGGGCAGGGAAGTGCAGCGTGAGATGCACTGAATTTTTTGTTTTATGGACTTGATTGCCCGGTGTTGGTGCGAGCAAATCTTCTGCGCTTTGCGCCGAAATACCAAAACGCTCAATCAGGGCGGTAACTTCTTCACGTGTTGGTTCGTGAATATCGAGCCATGTGGTGTTGCCAAGTGTATATGGCGTGATCATAAAAAAAGTATACCACGCACATATTTGATCCATATTTGACCACTGTGTACATTTTTGGAATAATAGCTTTTATGAATACACTTCGTTCGCACCACATTCCACGAACATTTTTTGTGGTACTCATTGTTGTCGGTATTTTCGCGCTCGGAGTATATGCCGGGTCATCACGAGCAGATGAACGAGATTACTCAGTTGCTGTTGTTAATAAAGATGAGGGAAAACCAAGCGATGTTGATTTCGCCCTCTTTTGGAAAGTATGGAACGAACTTGAGTCTCGCTATATTCCAACAAAAAAAGTAGCTCCGGCGGGAGATGATAAAACAAAAGAAAGTACAAAAGACACCAAGGGTACAACTGCTCCAACTGACCAGGAAAAAATATATGCAGCAATTCAGGGTCTCACCGCTGCCTATGGTGATCCGTACACAGTATTCTTCCCACCAGAAGAATCGAAGGCTTTTAATGAAGAAATCTCAGGTGCATTTGAAGGTATTGGCTGTGAGATTGGCAACAAAGATGGGCAGCTGGTTGTCATTGCTCCACTCAAAAATTCTCCAGCCTACAAAGCAGGATTGCAGCCTGAAGATGTTATTACTAACATTGACGCTACTGACGCGAGCGGCATGTCAGTTGATGAAGCAATCAAACTCATTCGGGGTAAAAAAGGAACCACTGTTACCCTTGTGGTTCAGCGAACTGGCGCATCTGAGCCAATCACGGTTCCTATCGTGCGCGATGTTATCTCTATTCCTACCGTTGAAACGATTGCCCGAAAAGATGGCGTATTCGTTATTAAACTATACAATTTTTCAGAACATTCACCGGAAAAATTTCGTGAAGCGCTCACCGAATTTATC
>CAZXUM010000065.1:3125-3838 GCA_964644005.1 uncultured Candidatus Saccharibacteria bacterium | reverse complement strand
GAATCAAAAAAACTCTTCCGCGCGACAACCAGTAGCACAAAACCGAAGTGGTACAGCCTTATCGAATTTCCGTATCCATCTGGCGATGGCTTACACGTGGGTCACATTCGAAGTAACACGGCTATGGACATCATTTCACACAAACGCCGTCGTGAGGGTTTTGAAGTGCTGTATCCTATTGGCTGGGACGCCTTCGGGTTGCCGACAGAAAACTTTGCTATCAAAACAGGTATTCATCCAACAGTCGTAACGAAAAAAAATACTGAAACGTTTCGCACACAACTCAAATCGCTCGGCTTCTCGTTTGATTGGTCACGAGAAATCAACACCACCGATCCCACATACTACCGCTGGACGCAATGGATTTTTTTACAGTTCTATAAAAAAGGACTCGCATACAAACACAAAACAACAATTAATTGGTGTCCGAAGGACAAGGTCGGTCTTGCAAATGAAGAAGTGGTTGATGGTTGTTGCGAACGCTGCGGTACTCCGGTTGAAAAGCGTGAAAAAGAGCAGTGGATGTTGGCCATTACCAAATACGCTGACCGCTTGATTGACGACCTCGATACCGTCGACTATCTGCCTGAAATTAAATCTCAGCAAAAGCACTGGATTGGTCGCAGCGAAGGAGCCGAGTTTGATTTTGCGGTTACTGATTTGGGAGTGTCTGGAGTAAAAAGTATCACCGAAAAAATAACAGTCTTCACCAC
>CAZXUM010000065.1:0-3115 GCA_964644005.1 uncultured Candidatus Saccharibacteria bacterium | reverse complement strand
CATCCGCTGGTTGTTTTCACGACTCGCCCTGACACATTGTTTGGTGTTACCTATATTGTCCTCGCGCCTGAACACCCGTTGGTTGAAAAGCTCAAAGCTCGCATATCAAATGCGCCAGAGGTTACTGCGTATGTTGCAGCTACCCGAGTAAAAACCGATATTGATCGAACAAATATCGACAAAGAAAAAACAGGTGTGCCACTCACGGGCATTACCGTCACGAACCCCGCAACGGGCGCAGCAGTGCCGGTGTGGATCGCCGATTACGTTCTTGCTGACTACGGCACGGGTGCAGTAATGGCGGTACCGGCACATGACGACCGTGACTTTGCGTTCGCCACAAAGTACACACTGCCAATCACCGAAGTTATTATTCCGCGCACTGTCGATACCCATGATCCGCCGCACGCATATACTGAGTATGGCATATTGCAACATTCTGGTGACTGTTCGGGTATGCAATCGCACGAAGCGTTACCTGTCATTGCAAAAAAATATGGTCGCCCGACAACTTCGTACAAATTACGCGACTGGGTATTCTCGCGTCAGCGCTATTGGGGTGAACCAATTCCGATGGTGCATTGTGCAACCTGCGGATGGCAGCCGGTACCAGAAAAAGAATTGCCGATTAAGCTCCCGACAATAAAAAAATATCAGCCAACTGACACGGGAGAATCGCCGCTGGCAACAGAAACAAAGTGGCTCAAAGCGAAGTGTCCGCAGTGTAACGGAGTGGCCCGTCGCGAAACCGATACTATGCCAAACTGGGCAGGTTCAAGTTGGTACTATCTGCGATATACCGATCCAAAAAATAAAAAAATGCTGGCAGACCCCAAGGCTCTCGCGTATTGGACACCAGTTGATTGGTACAACGGCGGCATGGAACACACAACGCTGCACCTGCTGTATTCTCGTTTCTGGCACAAATTTTTATTCGATATTGGTGTTGTACCAACAATAGAGCCATACAAAAAACGCACTGCACACGGTCTCATTTTGGCTGAAGATGGACGTAAGATGTCAAAATCGTGGGGAAATGTGGTGAATCCAGACAGTATCGTTAGCGTGGTTGGCGCCGATTCGCTGCGGCTCTACCAAATGTTTATGGGTCCGTTTGATCAGGCGATTGCCTGGAACTCAGGTGCTATCTCTGGTTCACGTCGTTTTATCGAACGAGTGTGGAATCTCGGTGTGCATGTTACAGGTACTACTCAGTCTGCTGAACGTCGAACGCTCATGCATCAGACAATAAAAAAAGTAACTGACGATATTGAATCGATGCGATTTAACACCGCAGTCAGTTCACTCATGATTTTTGCTAATGCATTAGAAAAAGGGGAGACAACTGCCCAAGAATACGAAATCCTACTCGCACTGCTCGCGCCCTTTATCCCGCATGTGACTGAGGAATTGTGGAGTGAGCGAGGGCATAAGACATCAATTCATCGCCAGTCGTGGCCTACGTACGATGCACAATTCCTCCTGGCTGATACGGTAACTATTGCAGTGCAGATAAATGGAAAAACACGGGGCACACTGCAGTTGCCACGAGGAAGTGATGAAAAAACGATAACAACTGCTGCACACGCAGTGCCGGGAGTCGCAAAATGGCTCCACGGAAATCAACCAAAAAAGACGATTATTGTACCCAACAAGCTTATTAATTTTGTTATCGACGTTACAGTCGACCTGTAGGACCTCTTAACCAGGCCATATATTAGAACACACGAACTACCCCTTGACGAAACTGATGATGGATGATAATACAATAGATACATTATTTAGTAGCAATCGACATGGCCACAACAACAATTTCGTTCAAGCCAAAGCAAATCACCAAGAGCCTCCTTTCAGTACTCTCAGATCGTGCGCAAGATGTCATCTCATCACGATACGGTCTCGGAAAGACTATTGAACGAATGACACTTGAAGCAATTGGAAAAAAATACGGCATCACTCGCGAACGTGTCCGTCAAATTGAAAACCATGCCATTGCTTCAATTCGCAAATCAAAAGAGATTGAAAAAAACAAACCGGCTTTTGACGAACTTGGCCAAGTGCTCCACAAGCTCGGCGGATTGATGGTTGAAGAAGATTTGCTCAACCACGTCACCAAGGATGTTGCTATTCACAACCACCTCAATTTTATTTTGGTTGTTGGCGAAACATTTAAAAAAGAAAAAGAGGACGAACACTTCAAACACCGCTGGTACCTCGACGATCAACTTTCAACAAAAATTCACAGCTCGCTCCACAAACTTTACGAAAGTCTTTCTGATACTGATCTCTTGTCTGACCAAGATATTATGACTTCATTTCTGTCGCATTTGAAAGATGTTGCAGAAGAACACAAAAACGAAGAAATTTTGAAGCGCTGGTTGTCGGTGTCTAAAAAAATTGGTAAGAACCCGCTTGGCGAATGGGGTGTTGCAGACTCATCAAACATTACTGCAAAAGGTATTCGTGATTACGCCTTCCTTGTTATTCGCAAACACGGTTCACCGATTCACTTCACTGAAGTTGCTAAAAAGATTGAAGAAATTTTCAAAAAGAAAGCCCACATTGCAACAACCCACAATGAACTCATCAAAGATCCACGTTTCGTTCTCGTCGGTCGTGGATTGTACGCGCTCTCAGAATGGGGATACATCAGTGGTGTGGTGAAAGATGTCATCCGCAAAGTTATTGAGAAGCACGGTCCGCTCAGTAAAGATGAAATCATCGAAAAGGTGCTCAAAGAGCGCTATGTCAAAAACAACACTATTTTAGTGAACCTCCAAAACCCAAAGCATTTCAAAAAGGACAGCGAAGGGAAGTATCACATTGTCTAACAATCGGCTCCACGGTATCATAGAGACATGATTTGGACGTGGCTCTTGACTGCATTAAAAATTGCCTACATCTCCTACCCTGTGTGGTTGCCGGTGCTTCTTGGACTCGTATTTCTCACGAGCTGGCTTCGGTATAAACGACTCGAGTATGTTGTGAACACAAAAAAAGTACTCCTCGAGTTTAAACTGCCAAAAGAAATTTTGAAGTCTCCTGCAGCGATGGAAGTGTTTATGTCAGCGCTCCATATACCAGTTACTGGTTCGTGGACCGATGTGTATCTTAG
>CAZXUM010000064.1:0-3917 GCA_964644005.1 uncultured Candidatus Saccharibacteria bacterium | reverse complement strand
CCGTCGATCGAACAAAACTGGCTCTCACCGATTGATCTTAAAAATGTACTTCACCTCGCCGGATTTGAAGTGATAAAATCAGGCACAAAAATGTTGGCACCAAAGTATGTTCCGCTGGTGTCAGCGTTCCTCAATAAAATAGTTGTGAACATTTTTCCGTTCTCTCGTCTGGGATTCATTCATTATGCGATAGCCCGAAAGGTGTCGGTAGCAGCAGTGCGCACACACACGGCAACACCACCGTCGATCTCCATTGTTGTGCCTGCTCGAAATGAAGCGGGGACGATCGAAAAAATTGCCCATGAATTGCCAGCGCTTGGCGCCTATACCGAAATTATTTTTATTGAAGGTAACTCAACTGATAACACTCTCGCGGAGATCAAGCGTGTTGTTGCCGCTCACACCAACACACAGAATGGGGAAGGTAAACCAACGGGCAAAGTGCTTTCGTATGGAGTGCAGCCAGGTAAGGGGAAGGGTGACGCGGTTCGCACCGGCTTTGATATGGCTACTGGCGACATTCTCGCTATTTATGACGCCGATATGACCGTGCCCGCAGACGAAGTTATTAAATTTTACCGAGCACTCGTCGATAACAAAGGTGAATTTATGAACGGGTCTCGACTGGTGTATCCAATGGAAAAGCAATCAATGCGCCTGCTCAACTTTTTCGGCAATAAATTTTTTAGTTTTGCATTCAGTTCAATTCTTGGTCAATCGCTTAAAGATACACTCTGTGGCACGAAGGTGCTGTGGCGCACTGACTATCTGGACATTATCAAAAACCGCGCGTTCTTTGGAAACTTCGATCCGTTCGGCGACTTCGATTTGTTGTTTGGAGCGGCAAAGCTTAACCTCAAAATTGTTGATGTGCCGGTGCATTACAAAGACCGCACCTACGGCACTACAAATATCAACCGCTGGAAGCATGGGTGGCTGCTGCTGAAAATGACCGTCTTTGCTGCAAAAAAATTAAAGTGTCGATAGTTTTTTTGTATGAAACACACAACACCTGCCGAGCAGCACTTCGATGACATTGCCGCAACCTACGACTTTTGGAAACATAAAAATGCGTATTATTACACGCATCTAAAGGCGCTTTTTCGATCGATCACCCCGGCACATTCGCGCGTGCTCGAAATTGGTTGTGGTACGGGAGATATTGTGGCTGCACTTAATCCTTCACACGGAATTGGTACCGATATTAGCGAAGCAATGATTGTCTGTGCTCGAAAAAAATACGCACACGTGCCGACTCTCACCTTTAATCGTGTTGATGTATTTGAAGAGACGACCCCCTACGATACCGACTACATTCTCATGGTAGACGTGCTTGAACACATTGATCGGCTGCCCGATTTTTTGAAACATATTGCTGCGCTCACGCTGCCTGGCACGCGCATTGTTATTTCAGTTGCGAATCCGCTGTGGGAACCAGTACTCATGCTTGCCGAAAAAATGGGCATGAAAATGCCTGAAGGCCCGCATCATCGATATACAATTGCTGAAACCGAAGCTATGTACGTTGCAGCAGGATTACGTATTGTTGAAAAAAACTATCGACTGCTCATACCAAAAAAAGTATTTAGCAGCGAATGGGTTAACCGCATTTTTTATCGCAACTCACTCTTGAGACGCTACGGCTCCGTTATTTATTGGGTGCTTGAAAAGGCCTGAAAGCGTGGTATTGTAATCAGCAATGGCAATCGTCATAAAGGCGAAAAAAACACTCTCGTTGAGCGATTTTAAGGAACTCTGGGCAAGTAAGGAGCTCCTCTATTTTTTTACGTGGCGCGATCTTAAGATCCGGTATAAGCAAACCATGATAGGTGTGTTGTGGGCGCTCTTTCAACCATTTATTACTATGGTTATTTTTACCATCTTCTTTGGTATGTTTGGAAAGATTCCTTCCGACAATATTCCGTATCCTGTGTTCGTGTACTCGGGTTTGCTGTTGTGGCAACTTTTTTCTGCATCACTACTACAAGCGAGCAATAGTTTAGTCGGTCAACAAAATTTACTGACGAAGGTGTATTTTCCGCGACTGATTCTGCCTATTTCATCGATCTTTTCAAACCTTGTTGATTTTGCTGTGGCATCACTGATTTTGATTGGACTCATGGTGTACTACGGATTTGTGCCACACCTTGTCGGCTTGCTACTGCTGCCTATCCTCGTCATTATCACCTGCGTGTTCTCACTCGGCCTTGGTTTCTTCCTCTCGTCGCTCAATGTGAAGTATCGTGACATTAAGTATATTTTGCCGTTCTTTGTGCAGTTGCTGCTCTTCGTGACTCCAGTTATTTATTCGCCGAGTATTTTGGGAACGTGGTCATGGGTGCTCGCTCTTAACCCGATGACTGGTGTTATTAAAGCCGCTCGTGCAGCGTTGTTTGGGTTGCAGCCAATTAATTGGTTCCTCCTGTTTCTCTCTGCGGCAGTGTCAGTTGTGTTACTTGTGCTTGGGTACATTTATTTCAAGAAAACTGAACGTTATTTTGCCGATCTCATCTAACATGAACAACGACATGCATAAAGCCGGAGCTCCGGTGAAACCGATTATTGAAGTACGTGGTATTTCAAAATCGTATTCAATTACCCATTCAAACGAGCGGTATGTATCGCTGAGAGACAGCATCATGAATGTTGTCCGCGCACCCTTTCGGTTTCTTAAACAAAAAGCGCGAGTAGCAATTGGACGTTCTTCGAATGATGTATTCTGGGCGCTCAAGAATGTAAATACCTCAATTAACGCGGGTGAAATTGTTGGAGTTATTGGTGCAAATGGTGCAGGCAAATCGACCTTTCTCAAGGTACTTAATCGTATTACTGAACCAACGTCTGGCGAAGTGGTTGTGCGCGGAAAAATTTCATCACTGCTTGAAGTTGGTACCGGCTTCCATCCCGAGCTGACTGGTCGCGAAAACATCTTCTTTAATGGTGCTATTTTGGGTATGACACGCAAAGAAATCGCACAAAAATTTGATGCCATCGTGGCGTTCGCTGAGATGCAGCAGTTTCTCGATACGCCGGTGAAGCGGTATTCGTCAGGTATGAATGTGCGCCTCGCGTTTTCAGTAGCTGTTCACATGGAGCCAGATATTCTGTTGATTGATGAGGTGCTCGCTGTTGGTGATGCCGCCTTTCAAAAAAAATGTCTTGAAAAAATCCACGAAGTTGCTAAACGTGACAAGCGCACTATTTTATTTGTGAGCCACAACCTTGATGCGGTGCAGAGTCTTTGTGAACGAACGCTCCTGTTTGAAAAGGGTGAAATTACCACGGAGGGTGAGACTCAACATGTTATTAAAACGTATCTCAATCGACAGGCAACAGCGGTGCAGCAGGCAACTGTTGTGCTACCTGCGTTGCCTGAAAAACCATTTCAAATTACCCAGGTGATGATCCGCAATGTACAAGGCGCGCCTGAAACAACTATCGAAGCGGGACAACCGTTTTCGGTTGAAGTGACGTATGAGACCCGTATTGAGCGTGCAGGATTCCTCATTATTTTGCAGTGTATCAATGAGTATGGCTCAACGGTCTTTTTTGTACGAGATACCGATGTTAACACTGAGCTCATAACACATCGTACCCGCGGCGTGCACACTTCGACGTTTACCTTTCCAGCCGGTTCACATATTTCATTGAACACTGGCCGGTACACAATTACCGCTCGAATAGACAGCGATCCAGCGAGTGAAGTGGTGCTTCCAATAACTATTTCCGATACATTGAAACGCTTCAACCATTTTCCGGGGAGCATTCTTGTTGGTGATGCGTGGAAGAATAGCGAGAACGAGCATCGTAGAGAAAAATAAAAACACCACCCAAACGTTTCGGGTGGTGTGCAGAGTACGGATGATGCGTACTCCTATCTCATGTCGAGAATCTTCTCAAGGTGATTGCTGTCGACG
>CAZXUM010000063.1:0-3931 GCA_964644005.1 uncultured Candidatus Saccharibacteria bacterium | reverse complement strand
GGCTTGAACCGAGGACCTTCACTTTACAAAAGTGTTGCTCTACCAACTGAGCTAAGGTGGCAACGAAAACCGCTCTGAATACTAGCACATTCTATTCCAATGGGACATCTGAAATGCCTCGGCGATAGCGTTCCATCGAACGCTTGTGAATCGACATATCTTTTAAGAAAAACGACGGGGCGCCACCTGATGAATAGATCCGGTACCTGAGGCGCTTTTCTACGTGTTCGAGCTTTGCAATTGACCAGTGCACCGCATGAAAGGCGCTTCGGGTACAGAACGCAATACACGACGCTGCACCTCGTGCAAACGTACTGCGATTCATGAGTTTCATAAGCTTCTTTCCAATAAGGAGCCAGTGGGCAATAACCTCTTCAAGGCGCTCGAGGGATGGGTGTAGTTCTCGTTCACGCGCTGATGCTGTTCGCATTCGCACAGCATGCATTATGAGATGCACGCAGAGATACGCACCAGAAATACAAAAAATAATGAGGGAAGTAGACATAGACTATGCTCCAACCGCAAAACGGGTGAAGCGAGCGATCTCGATTTTCTCTCCGAATTTCTGGATAGCTTGGGCAACGACCTGCTCTATTGTTTGTTCAGGATTTTTAATGAATGGTTGTGCACGAAGATCGTCGCTCGTTTCAGGCATCATAGCGGCAACGTGCATTGCAATATCGCGTGCGAGGGCTTTAAATTCATCGTTCTTGCCGACAAAATCTGTCTCGCAAGAAAGCTCTACAAGTACGCCCACCGTGCCAGTAGCGTGAATATATGACTGAATAGCCCCAGCCTTAAGTACACGATCAGCTTTTTTAGCTGCCGCGCCAGCACTTTTGTCTTTCAGGAGGCCGAGAGCCCTCTCCATATCGCCACCCGCTTCTTCGAGTGCACGCTTGCAGTCACTCACAGATACCCCTGTCGCATCACGCAGGGCTTTTACTTGTTCAGCCGTAACCATATAGAGATAAGTATAGTTTATTTAGCGGGAGCCTTCAAGCTGCCTGCTTTGTACGCCGCGACGATTTCGTCCGTGAAATATTTGATGCTTTTTACTGATGCATCGTTTGCAACGACAGGATATCCAATGAGAGAGATATCACAATCTGAACCTGCGAGTGCGATGACAGGAATACCCATACCTTGCGCTTCGTGCACCGTGATAGCTTCACGGCGAGGATCGATAACAAAAATAGCTTTTGGCATGTCTTTCATTGTAACAATGCCACCAAACATTTTTTCGAGTTTCGTAATTTCACGATCGATCATGAGGCGCTCCTTTTTGGTATATTTTGCGAGCTCGCCTTTTTCGCGCTGTGTTGAGAGATCAACGAGGCGTTCGATGCGCTTGCGAATTTGTGGGTAGTTAGTGAATGTACCACCGATCCAGCGTCCGATAACGTAGGGCATATCGACTGCACGTGCTGCTGAACGAATGATGTCTTCAGCTTCTTTTTTGCTGGTAATAAAGAGAATTTGACCGCGTTGTGCAGCAATATCAGAAACAAATTGTTTCGCCTTTTCGAGAAGCTCGTGGGTCTTTTCGATATCGATAAGTTCGACACGATTTTTAGTGCCAAAAATGTATGTAGAAACGCTCGGATGTCGGCGTGAACGGTTATAGCCGAGGTGTGCCCCAGCTGAAAACATTGCCTCGAGTGTTGCGTTTGATGCGGTTGGTGCTTTCGTTGCCATATCGGAAGAGTCTAGCAAATGATTAGATATTGGGCAACCTGCTCTTAGTCGGCGTCCTCGTCGGTACCCGTTTTCCCCTCTTCAAGGGCACTGATAATATCGCCAATACCGCCAGCCATGACGACCTCAAGATTGTGCCACGATCGTTTAATACGGTGATCTGTCACGCGATCCTGGAGAATATTGTAGGTGCGAATTTTCTCAGAACGGTCGGCAGTGCCAATTTGCTGCTTGCGTTCGCTGGCAAATTTCTTAGCCTGTTCTTCTTGCTTCAGCTGTTCGAGCTTTGCGAACACAATCGCCATCGCTTTTTCTTTGTTGGCATTTTGGCTGCGCTCTACGGTTGAACGGACATCGATGCCCGTTGGAATATGCAAAATGCGGACTGCTGATTCAACCTTGTTCACATTCTGGCCACCCTTACCGCCGGCGCGTGAGAATTCAATCTGAAGATCGGCAGGATTGATTTCAATGTGCAATTTTTTGCGAATAGGTAGGATTGCGACTGATGCGGTTGACGTGTGCACACGACCTGATTTTTCGGTTGCGGGAATACGCTGAATACGGTGTACTCCGGTTTCAAAGCGCAGTTTTCGATAACAGTCTTTACCACGAAACTCAATCGACGCTTCTTTGTAGCCACCGAGTGGATTTTTTGATTCATCGACCGGTTTCCAGCTCCAACCCTGAGTTTCACCGTAGCGGGTGTACATGTCGGCGAGTTCACGAGCAAAGAGTGCGGCTTCATCGCCACCAGCACCGGCGCGAACTTCAAGAATCATTTCGTTAGGAAACTCTTCAGCCACTTCGTCTTCTTTGAGCATGCCATCCATTTGGCGCTTGAGGTCATCTTTTTGGGTACGGATCTGAGCGAGCTCATCATCAACCATTTGACGCATTGAGGGATCTTCTTCTACCAAGTGCACAATATCCATCTCCTGCTTTTCGAGGTGGAGGTACATGTCGGCGAGATATGTCGTTTTTGGATTGGCCTTGTATGGCGCAATATCAAGCATGGATACAAATGCCGTGCGGGTTATCTATTTCGCAGTAGCCTTCTTTTTTGCAGGAGTTTTTGCAGCGCGAGCAGTACGTGCCTTGAACTTTTCAACGCGACCAGCTGCATCGAGTATCTTTTCGGCACCAGTGTAGAGCGGATGACAATTTGAGCAGATTTCAACATGGATCTCCTTTTTTGTTGAACCAATAGTAAAAGTCTTTCCGCAGGCGCAGATTACTTTCGCATCAGCAAAATACTCGGGATGAGTGTCTTTTTTCATTCCAACGAGTATACCAGACCGTTATCAAACTGACAACAGAAGCCGCAAAAAGCCTGTGTTACAAGGTTACAAGTCTTGGAGCGGATCGATCATTGTTTGCTGAATTGTTGCTGCCTTACCCATAACTGAATTTCCGTATGCTGCAGCGTAGGTAGCCAGTGCGCAGACACGACCCGAGTAGTAGCGACAGGCGGCATCACGTTCTGAGGTGTATACCCCACCAGTTGCACCAAGATCGCGGAGAAACATTGCTGAGGCCATGATGGAGTGTTGCGGGTTCCATGGATCGGGCACACCGACACCAACAGCTGCGGCCACTTTCGTTTTCATAATATTCCACGTTGAGGGAATGAACTGCGCTGGTCCCATTGCCCCACCCCAGCCAATATCAACCGGACATGACACGCGGGTTGTAGTGTAATCGCGACCGAGTTCTTTCATAAGAGTAATGAAAACAGGAACATCGCGTGTTGGATTCATCACTCGACTAAACGGCGTACCGGTATTTACCCCACGGCCCCCGCCGGTAACAGCGTCGGTGACATAACACGAACCAACGTGCTGACCGAGATTTGATTCTTGCGTAAGAATCGCCAAGATAAAGGCTGGTCGTACCCCCGTTGCTTTTGACGCCGCATTGGTATACCGCAAGGCATCGCCGAACTGAATTGCTGAGGTATCGCGGAGGGCAAAGAGTGCCGTGCGAATTTGAGCAGCTTTTACTTCACGATCTCTGATGACCGCAGCATAGCCTGCCTGTTCTTGTTTTGAAACGTTGAGCAGTCGCTGCTTTTCTTTTTCGGCTACTTCGATATTTTTCTTTTCGCCTTCAACAGAAATTTTGGCGTTTGTCTCTTGAAAACGCTTTTTGTCGAGCACCTGCCGTTCGGTTTCGGCATTTGTTTTTGCACCGCGAAGTTCATCGAACGACACTTGCATCGATTCTTGAATAT
>CAZXUM010000062.1:0-3951 GCA_964644005.1 uncultured Candidatus Saccharibacteria bacterium | reverse complement strand
TATCAGCAGCAATGACTTCATCTTTTGCGCTCGTGGTAATGACGCGAACTCCCGCAGCCTGTCGGCCCATTTCACGTACATCTGATTCTTTAAATCGAATTGATTGACCGAGTTTCGTCACAACGACACACTCCTGACCCTTCGCGACAAATTGTGCAGAGATAAGTTCGTCGGTAGCATCGAGACCGATAGCGAGCAGTCCTGAGCGGCGGACATCGTGGAAACTTTTCGCAGCAACTTTTTTGCCCGTACCATGTTTGGTTACCATAAACACTGAGTCGCTGTGCGAACTTCCCTTCACTGATTTCGACATTGGCAAAATTGACGTCACTCGTTCATTATCAGAAAGTGACAGGAAGTTAACGAGTGCCTTACCCTTTGTTGCTCGACGCCCTTCAGGAATTTCGTACATCTTAATTTGGTAGACCTTGCCTTTGTCAGTAAAGAAGAGAAGGTCGCTGTGCGTTGTTGCGGTGACGAGATTTTGAATGACGTCTTCTTCTTTTGTTTCAAGATCAACAACCCCAACACCGCCGCGCTTTTGCTTGCGATATTCAGACGGATCAGTGCGCTTTACGTAACCACCAGCAGTGACAACGAGTACCGACTCCTCATCTGCAATGAGATCTTCGATTGAGAAGTTTTTGGCATCGTGCTTCACAATCTTAGTGCGACGATCATCGCCATACTTTTCGAGAATGGTGCTGAATTCAGTTTTAATGAGGGCCAAAATTTTCTTTGGATGTTTGAGTAAATCTTCGAGATGTTCGATCAGTGCCTGTACTTCTTTCAGTTCATCTTCAATTTTTTTACGTTCGAGACCAGCCAATTTTTGCAACCGCATGTCCAAAATTGCATTGGCTTGCCGTTCGCTGAATTTGAATACTTTCATCAAACTTGCACGGGCGTCGTCGACATCTTTTGATTTCTTAATCAGCGCAATAATTTCATCAATGTGGTCGAGCGCTTTTTTGAGACCAAGCAAAATGTGCTCGCGGTCTTTTGCTTTTGTGAGATCGAACTGGGTGCGACGCGTAACCACCTCAATACGGTGGACAATAAAAGCTTCGAGTACGCTCTTGAGCGGCATTGTTTGCGGTACGCCACCAGAGAGCGCCACCATGTTGAGGTGAAATGTTTCCTCGAGCTGGGTATGTTTATACAAATAGTTAAGGACTGTCTGCGGATGTGCGCCGCGCTTCAAATCGATCACAACACGGATGTCTTTTGTTGATTCGTCGCGCAATCCTGCTACTTCAATTTTTTTGTCACGTACCTGATCGGCAATGTTTTCAATCAACACTGATTTGTTGACGCGGTACGGCAGTGACGAAATAACAATTTGGAATGTACCGGCTTTTGCTTCAACAATTTCAGCTTCACCGCGCACCACAATGCCGCCCTTTCCAGTGGCGTAGGCGTGGGCAATATCTTTTTGGCCGTAAATGACGGCGCCTGTTGGAAAATCGGGACCTTTAACAAACTGGAGCAAATCTTCGGTTGATGCGTCAGGATTATCGATGAGATGCGATGTCGCAGCAACAATTTCGCGCAAGTTATGCGGCGGAATGTTTGTCGCCATACCAACAGCGATACCAAGCGTACCGTTGAGCAGTAAGTTTGGCACAGCAGTTGGGAGTACTGCGGGCTCCTTGCGGGTGTTGTCGTAGTTTGGACGCCAATCGACAGTTTCTTTTTCGATATCATTCAGGAGCTCGGTTGAAAGTTTCGACATGCGCGCTTCTGTATAACGCATCGCAGCGGCGTTGTCACCATCAATTGAACCAAAGTTACCCTGACCAATAATGAGTGGGTACCGCAATGAGAAGTCTTGCGCCATCTTCACCATAGCGTCGTATACAGAGGCGTCGCCGTGCGGATGATATTTACCGAGCACGTCACCCACAACTGCTGCAGATTTTCGAGATTTTGCTTGCGCGGTGAGCCCCATTTCATGCATGGCATACAAAATGCGACGATGTACCGGCTTTAATCCATCGCGAACATCGGGCAATGCGCGGGCGGTAATAACCGACATGGCGTAGTCCAAATACGACTCACGCATTTCGGTGGTGATGCTGCGCGCAACGACGTTTTTATGCTCTGCTTTTTGTTCGCCTTCTGCCATATTCGTGTGACTATACCAGATTATTTATTAAATAGCGCTTGAACCATCAGTACCAATTCTTCCCAATTTTTACCAATTGCTTCAAACGAAGAAGCCATATTTACTTTAATATCCGTAAACGGTGATCCTGTTTTACTAGCTAATTCTTCATCTGCACCGCTAAATCGCGCTGGTATTGTTGTTGCCCACACAACAAACATGAGCGCTGTGAGTACACCTGCAATAGAAAAAGCTATTATTTTTTTCTCTCGATCGGGACGCTGTCGCATGTTTTCGATCCAACGCATCATATATATAAACGTATTACACTTGGAATTATTTTTGTGAGGTGAGCACTACCACGTCCCCTTCTTTGCCATCTAAATCTTTTCGCTTGATAGTGAGCTTATCAAGTGGTTCCGGGTTTTCACCAGCTTCCTTAAGAAAGGCCTTGAGTGATGCATCGGTGTATTGGAGCGGCACAATCAGTTTTGGCTCAAGACCAACAGCACATGAGTTTGCATGTGCTGGACTCAGCACTCCTTCGCCCGATACGGGAACAAAAACAATATCAACTTCACCAATTTTTTCGAGAGCTTCTTTTGGTATGTCTTTTGTATCAAGGCCTCCCAAAAAACAGAGGTTCATGTTTTCTATTGTAAGCAGATACATGGTGTTTATCCAATCACCACCAGCATACGCTGAGTGTGATGCGAGACCTTGAATGACCACATCTTTTAATTCATATTCGCCCGGACCAGTAATTGCAAATGGTTTTGTGTCGCCAAAGGTAACGTTGTCGATGCCGTTAAAATCGGGATGTTGGAGGCTTACGAGAGCGATATCAGCCTTGTATTTGCTCTGGTTGAGCTCTGACTGTTTTGAAACAGGGTTAACAGCGATGGTGAGGTCGCCAAACTGAACCTTTATTGAAGACACGCCAAAATACGTGATTACCATGGGTATATTTTAGCATTTTTTAGTAAAAAAACAATATGTTTTAGGTCTATTTTTAATGATACAATCGCACCAATGTCAAAGATTGCTGAAGATATAAAAGTGGTGTCCTTCGACTTCATGGGAGTATTTCCAATGGGAAAAAGAAAATCAAACTACGAGGACAGTCTGAGACGACACAGTAATAAACTGACTGACTATCGAATAGGGAAAAACGAAGTAAACGAACTGTTTGCATCCTTTGTTGCATCAGCAAAAAAGGTTGGCTTTCAAACATGTCTTGCTGTAGATAAGAAAAATAAAAAAGGCTCGAAGGTTTTTCAATATCCTGAGTCTTTGACACGTCGCTGCCCTTACTGATTTTGCACTAGCCTGCTGATAAGTTTAATAGCGGCTACCACGGAAACTTTCTCGGTATTGATTTCAATATAATATGATTGTCACTAATATTGCTCTGGTTCTACTCGATTTTTTAAATCCTAGATCAATGTACAAATAATACTATTTTTGCTACAGTGCTCCAACTGACTAATTTATTTAGCAGCGTGCGATAGATAACCGTGTGGTCCGTTTCTGGCATAGCCCGCGTGTGCAGCAGAGACATTATTACTAACCGACCCCACACCTATCGTATACATATCACTATGGCTACAGCTATTGCTGAAACAAAAGAAGGTTTTTTGGCGTCAAAGATGGCGTCAATTACCGCAGTGCCAAATGTTGGCGACATGATAGAAGGACCAGTTGTGGGTATCGATCCACAAGCGATTTACGTTGACTTGCACCCATTCGGTACCGGAATCATTTACGGTCGTGAATTTATCGTTGCTCGTGACATCATTAAAAAAATTAACACTGGCGACTCAATCAGCGCCAAGGTTATTGAT
>CAZXUM010000061.1:0-4020 GCA_964644005.1 uncultured Candidatus Saccharibacteria bacterium | reverse complement strand
GTTCGTTGCGTTTTTTCCAGAGCCACCAACACCCACAACTTTGATACGGGCAAATGACTCCACTTCAGGTTTGATCTGTGGCATATGCGTTTAATTACTTGCTACGTATACTAACAGATAATTTTGCTCTGGGAAAAAAGCAGCATGGAAATAGGGGCTGGTCAATGCAGTAACATCGGGGCACTATTGACATTTACTTAAAAAATTATATTGTAGGAGTAGTGTCCTCGGTGAAAATATTTTTCTACTCTGGGAGGTGTTCATTGACGACGGTACAATCGAAGTCTATCAGACCAACTGTAGAGTGCTCTCTTTCGGGAGCAGTATCAGGTGGAGTCATTCAATGCTTCGGTCGTCCAACGGGCGATTGGAGTATTCTGCACAATCGCACCGGTGCGTTGCGGCGTATTTCTGCTGTTGCCTTCCAACATAGTGCACAACGTGTTCTAGCACCACGTTCAGATTTCTC
Organism: uncultured Candidatus Saccharibacteria bacterium; assembly: GCA_964644005.1. GTDB lineage: Bacteria > Patescibacteriota > Minisyncoccia > Phycocordibacterales > CAZXUM01 > CAZXUM01. The sequence continues at coordinate 3,551 of CAZXUM010000061.1, read as the reverse complement.
TGGACGGGTCTGCAATCGGGAGCATATGCTCGCTGCTGATCGGGAAGTTGATCCGGAACAATCACCAAGTACGCCACTCGCGCCGATCTATCGGGGCCCTCGGGAATACCCGGGCGATGCAGTTGAGATTATCCCCGGCGAGATGTTCTTCATCGGCTCCGCGGATTGTCCAACGGTAACCATCTACGATCGTGAAAGTAATCGTATGATATGCGCACATGCTGGACGAGATTGTTTGTTTGACCGCGGCGCATTGCTCGAAGGAAAGGCACCGCGTCAGTACTCAAGTGTTATCGATACGTGCTTTGCGCAGCTCGGTGCACCGAGCATTGTATTTGGCGCAGTTCAGGTGTGGGTGAATTGCGGCATACGTTCTTCGTTCTTTCATCCGACCCACGACGAAAGGTTCAGAGAAAAGAACCAGCGGATGGTGGACTACTTCGTCAACACCTGCGGACCGGAAGCAGTTCGAGGGCTATCGTTTGACGGCGATCTCGATCTGCATACAATTGTTGCTCACCAGGTGTTTCGGAACAGTCCACGAGCGACTGTACATTTTGATGCCATTGATACGCTGGGTCAGAAAGACATGGCACGATCGGGTATTCCGCTGTGGTATAGCTGCCGTCGCGGAGACGTAAAAAGCCGTAACGGAGTCTGCGTCTTCCGACCAAAAAAGTAACAACAGTTCTTGATGGAAAAAGTACCACGGTGCGCATGCGCACCGTGGTTTTTATTTTTACGGCAAAAATTGCTTAATCCACGACATAATGCCCTGCTGAGCATTTTTCATAATACGAAAACCGAGCGCGGGCTCTTCGTCTTGTGTTAATCCGAGGATGCAGAGGCCGAATGCTACTGCCCAGGTTGAGTCTTGCATGCTAATGCGCGAGCCGCTGTCAAAAATGTATGACGCTTTCTTTGCAGGCAGCTTGAGGGCGACACGAGCAATGTCGTCAATTGAAGCAATGCCTGATCCGCCGCCGGTGACAACAATGCCTGCGGGGAGCAATTCATTGCGGCCGATCTTTTTGAGATGGGCGTCAATGAGTTCAAAAATATCGTTGAGCCGAGCTTTAATAATTTCGTCGAGCTTCTTTTTCGGTGTATCCGAATTATTCCACGTACCACGCTTCATTTTTTCTGCATCTTCGAGGGGTACTTTCATACCAAGTGCAATGTCGTGGGTAATATCAGTTGAGCCGATAGGAAAGACTTCGAGGGAAATCGGAATGTTGTTTTCAAATACCGCAATTGACACTGTCTCAGCACCAATGTTTGCGAGTACACAACCGGCAATTTTTTGAGCCTTGTTCAGGGTGACCAGGCTCGCTGCAAGCGGTGATGCCATAACGTCATCAACTTCTACACCCGCGTCATTTATTGCAGCTATGAGGTCATTGAGGTGTTGTTCGAGGCAGGTAACAAAGAGTACGCGAACCTCTAACTTTGTTCCTTTCATGCCCTGTGGACGACCGAGCACCTGCTTGCCGTCAATTTTAAAACTGAGCGGTACTGCGTGAACGACTTTTCTGTTGAGCACTACTCCTGCAGGAATGTCTTTTTCTGCAGACTCAAGGGCGCGTGATACATCGAGCTCAGTCACCTCAGAGTCTGCGCGGGTGATGGTTGCACCGCCTTGCGATATAAAGCTGCTGAGGCCAACACCGCCAACTGAGAGGTACGCCCGTTTGATGTGAAGCTGCGCTGCTTTCTGGGCTTGTTCAAGTGCACCACGGATGCAGCGGGTAACTTCGGGACTGTTCACGATGTAGCCGTGACGGAGACCTTTCGATTCAATTAAGCCCGTGCCGATAATTTTTGGAGCAACCTTACCATCTGCATTCAGGAGCTCAGCAATAACCACGCGAACTGCGTGTGTGCCGACGTCTATTCCTGCTGCAATGTGTCTGGCCATACGTTAAATTTTTTGGAAAACAATTCTTCCTGTTTGTCCATTGTACTGCCATGTTCGAGTCCTTTCAAATGGAGTAATCCGTGGATAAACAAATATCCTACCATTTCTGTGACCGTTCTCTTAAATTTTTTTGCTTGTTTGCGTGCAATTGTGGGTGTAATAAAAATTTCTCCGTGCTGTCGATCGAGAGTAAAACTGAGTACGTTTGTTGGTTTATTTTTCTGTCGATATGAAAAATTCAGCGTTTGTGATCGGCGAGTGCCAATGAATACAAGTGACACATTCATGTGCGGAACAATTGCTGCTGCCATACAAGCAAACGGCAGACGGGGAAGTCTGCCGCGAGTGTTGCGTGTGATTGAGAGAGTCCCGCCCATGGGTTAACGTACGTTTTCGCGCAATTTACCAAGTTTGATTTGCTGTTGGATATCTTCGCGACGACGGAGGGCTTTGAGAGCAAATTTCTTTTTAACGTATTTTGATGGAGCGCGTTCTGCGTAGCGGAGACTGCGAACACGGTTAAGAATACCCGCTCCTTGTACACGACGGGTAAAGCGCTTTAAGACGCTGGTGTTGCTTTCGCCGCTGTTTTTCTGTACTTCAACGTTTGATGCCATAGTTCGCTATGCTATCATATGAGCTTTTTTTTGACAACGCGAGAGTGCTGTTCTGCTATAAATTCTGGCAAGCGAACGACCGGTACTGTCTCTTGTGAGCGGTTCTCAACGGTGCGTACAATGACGCTATTATCGACGCTCTCTTTTTGACCCATCAGAAGAATATGCGGTGACTTTACGTGCTCAGCCTGTGCCAACTGGGCAGTGAGCTTGTCTTTAAGGAGAGCGTGTCCGATGCTCACCCCTGCTTTGCGGAGAATTTCGAGAATACGGAGACTCTTGTACTTTGCTCCTGATGCGACGTGCACAAAGAAGTAGTGCGGCGCTTCAAGTTTAATACGATTTTTTGTTTTCTCTTTCGGATCACGTTTCCAGCAGAGGGTAATGCCGACTGCAGGCATGTCGCGCTTGCTACCCGTTTTTTTACCGAGTGCGTTGTATCGAATACCAAAACCGAGCACGTGTTCGCTATCGTGCCGACGGCCACGAAGTTCGAAAATAGTGTGTGTTGAGTAGTTCCGACCACCAACGAGCGAATGGTTGAGTGAGTAGGGTAGATCGATGTGTTCTGCGTATGACAACAACTCCATGAGGTGGGCCCGGCTCGTGTCTGAAAGAAAGTCGATAGCCTTTGGTGCTGCAGCAATAATTGGTTGGCACGTTGGTTCATGTGTTGCGTGCAGCTCGAATACATCCTTTTTAAGGAGCTGGCGACACTCAGCGGGCATATCTCCTAAGTGCTTGCGGTAGTATCCCTGAAGCTCGCGTGAAAACTTAATGAGTGAATCTTTGTCGCCTAAACTGTTGAGTTCGAGGCGGATATCGGTGAATCCTTTGTCCTCAGCAATAGCACGAGCAGTTTGAATGAGGAGCGCTTCTGCCATTGCTGATGAGGAGCCGAGCACCTCGAGGCCAATTTTTGTGTAGCGAGAATCGTTGCGTCGACCGCTGCCAGAAAACTCACCTTCGTAGTACCAGAGCACTGGTTCACGCGTCTGCATGTCTTGGTCGTTGAA
>CAZXUM010000060.1:2504-4032 GCA_964644005.1 uncultured Candidatus Saccharibacteria bacterium | reverse complement strand
ACGCGATACCTTCACCATTAAGAGCACTTGTCGTAAATCCCGCTTCAAGCCGAGCGAAGGATGGATTTGAAACCGTTTGCACAGTAACACGTCCGTCGGTATCGGCATCAAGTGCGTAGTTTCCACAGAAGTTTGACGTGTCTGTCGCAAGACCGGTGCTTGCAGCTTGGCCGGCACCAAACACGTCACAATGAATTTGACGCCATGTTGAGTAAATACGTCCAGCAACAGTGAACTGATCACGGAGTCCCGAAGAAGCGCCCCACGTGGTGGTGGTACCAATTGCAACACGCGCCCAGTCCATCGCACCAGTTGTGGTTGCAGATACAAAGAACAATGGGTTCACGTCGGATGATGTTGCAATAACCAGCTGCGGCGCTGCTTGGTTACTCATAATTGAGAGTCTGGCGTATGGAGAGGTGGTGCCGATGCCGACGTTGCCGTTAGTATCAACAATAAAATTTGTAGCACTGCTTGAACCGATAACAAATGCAGGCATGGTGTTACCAGCTACAGGATTGACTGAGAGGAGCGCCCACGGTGTTGAGCTACCTGCACTTAATCGACTTGCGAAGAGTTGTCCACTACCAGAGCTTCCATCTGTTACCTTCAAAATTCCTACTGCACTTCGTGATAACCCAACATCATCGCTGCCAAACCCAGCACCTGATGACCAGTTTACATCCATGTTACTTCCAAGCTGTAATCCGGTGGTATTGAGTCCCCACAAGCCGCCAATATGGTTCCATGAACTACCGTACCAATTACCCGCTGCGCTCATATAACTTATATTCGCCCCAACACTTGATTTAATCTCAAACATGTTCGCTGTTTGAGTAGTGTTACCAATGAGTGCAAAGACTCCCTCATCTACATTTGCCTGAATAGTAAATCGAGCATATCTCGTTGTTGTTCCACTTAAGAACGATCCATTATCTTGCAAAATCATACGCGGAGTGGCAGCAGAGTCGGTAAGTACAAACGCAACACCAGAACCTGTACCATTACCAACAATTGAGAGTTTTCCGTATGGCGTCGTCGTCCCCACTCCCACATTCCCATTCGCCATCACCACAAAGTGTGTACTCGTCGCAAACGCAGCTGTTGATGAGGCGACACTGAAGAGGGTGTTGACGTAGGTGTCAGTAGCACCGCCGTGTACTGAGAGACGAGCAAATGGTGAGGTTGAGCCGATACCGACATTCAGTGCACCGTTGGTATGGATTGAGGTAGCCACTGCTGATGACGTTGCCCACTTTGAGTTGGTGCCGCCTGAACCACACGCTGTTGAACCAACGAGTCCACTCGTGATATTGAGACAGCCATTGGCAAGGGTGTCGATGCGGAATATTGATGTTGAGGCAACCCCTGAGATGGTGAGTGCGGTGGTTGAGGCGTAGGGGAAGGTTGAGGCTGATGTTGAAGTTGACGTGAGTGTTCCACCAACGAACAGGTTTGAAGAAATGTATCCACTACCGTGGACTGCAAGGCGCGCGCTTGGAGAGGTGGTGCCGATGCCGACGTTGCC
>CAZXUM010000060.1:0-2404 GCA_964644005.1 uncultured Candidatus Saccharibacteria bacterium | reverse complement strand
TACCGTGGACTGCAAGGCGCGCGCTTGGAGAGGTGGTGCCGATGCCGACGTTGCCACCTGAATCAACGGTGAGTCGAGTTGTGCTTGCAGTAATAAGATTCAGTGATCGAGCAGTTCCACCACCGGCGTTTTCTGTCCCAATGTTAAGCTGGTTACCACTCCAACTGAACGTACCTCGCTCATAAACACTATCACTCGTGTAAGTATTATAAACTTTAAAAGCTTGCGCGGTTGTTGTTCGACGAATTGCAATCGTATTTGCGGCATCACGAACAATTGTAGCATCCGAGCCCTGTATATCCGGGTTTCCATCAGTAAAGCCAAGTGAAGGAGTATTACCAACACCAGCACCCACATTAATTGAACCTCGATCAAACATGACCCAAGCAGTTCCACCTGACACTTGATAGATGCGAGGATTTGCGTCAGTTGTATTTGTCCACCATCCAAGACTGCCCGTTCCTCCTTGCTCTATAAATGTGTAGTTCGGTGTACTTTTAGTTGATGAAGTTGCGGTAAATCGCGAAGCAATTACATCACCAACGACAGACAGTTTTGCATATGGAGTAGTTGAGCCGATACCGACGTTGCCTGAAAAGTACGCTGTACCGTCATCAAGAAATCGAGCAACCGTCGTTGATGCGTTGTTGGTTAACTCAAGGAGCTGGCCTGTACCCGTGCCCGCACCCCACACACTGAAGCGCGAGTACGGCGTTGTGGTACCAACTGCAACGTTGCCGCCTGATTTAATGACAAAAACATTTGTTGATGCCTGACCAATGAATCGTGCGATGTCACCAGTGCTCGTTTGTGTCACGGTCAAAAATGTTGATGCTGTTGATGTTGCGTTCACTGCATCGCTGCGCAGAAACTGACTTGAGTTAAGTCCATTGAGTTGCTCAGCAACAACTGCTGCTGGCACTGCACCAATTTTTTTACGAGGAGCCATTTCACCATCCCATACTGGTGTCGATGCTGATCCTCCAATTTCAACACCGAGGTAGAGTGTTTGGTTGAAATCAACAGACGTGAGCGCGGTTGTACTTCCCAACATTGTGCTAAACAAACCACTCGTAGCGGTAATGCGGCTGTCGGTTCCTGATCCGTTACAAGTTGCGCCGCTGTCTGGTGAGAAACACCATGTCTCTGACCAAATTTCTGTACCGAGTGTTAGTTGCGTATACAGTTTAAAGCGAACGTTGTATCCAGCATTTGAAACAGCAACACCCGCTGTGTTGGTGAGCTTTCCCTGATAGTTTACTTGCTTGTTGATTGCTGCCTCTGCAAATGTTGGTAGACCGAACACAACATTCTGGAGCACAAGGGTAACGAGTACGATGGTGTTGATCCACTGTCTCATTGCTCGTAGAGTTTATAGTTACTGCTTTGACCAACAAACTTCAGCGGCTGTGTCGAATTTGCATCGAGTGGATTGCTAATGGTGTACAGCTCAACTGCTGCTGGATTTTGTTGTCCCGGAGTCCACGCCATCCACCATCCGAGCGCAATTGCACCGAGCACTACCACCGTTGATGCCGCGATAATTTTAAATCGGGGAAGTGGCGTTGGATGGGTGGCTTCTGAGTACCCCTTGAGTGCCTGTCGGGTAGTCATCCATGATCGGCCAATTTTTTCACCCTCAAGTTTTCCGGCGCGGATTAAATAACTCAAATAGTCAGTGTGGTACCCCGTAATTTGGGATGCTTCTTTCAACGTCAACTTGTTCGGATCACGAAGAGCCATATATAGCTCTTATATTAAACCGATATTGAACTATCACCTAGCCGAGATGCCACCTCGGCATCCAAAAAAACCCTTACGTAGCAACAAACTTTTAAAATTAGTTCAAAATGTGTGTATAACTTTGGGGATAAGTGCCATCAGTTTCATTTTCTTCGTCATCTTCGCGTTTTTTTGCCAATAAAAAGAGTAACAAGAGAAGGAGGAGCAATAAGAAAATAATGATGCCGAAACTAACGAAAATCCACCACCAGAGTGACGACGTACTCACCCCATCAACATCAAATGTACCTGCTTTTTGGACTGTCGTTGATACAGTGTTGTTGGCAATGGTAAACGCGTAGAGTCCGTTTTGGTAAAAGGATGGCAGCACCACCTCTTGATAGCGGTGATCGCTTACGTTTTGAAATTGGTACTGTTCGGTGAACTCGCCATCAGGATTTTGGACATTTAAAAAGTAGGTGTCGGTTGTTCCTTCGGGTAAATCGTGCAATCGGACAATGAGCGGCAGTAATCCGTGCACCGGAACTCGGGTGCCGACATACGAGAGTTCATAATTATTTTGCACAAAGGTTACATCGATTAACGGTAACGGATCAATCGGTGTTGTTGGTAACTGTTGTGGAACCGGTTGCGGTTGATAGGCAGTGGTAACAACCGCAAG
>CAZXUM010000059.1:0-4135 GCA_964644005.1 uncultured Candidatus Saccharibacteria bacterium | reverse complement strand
GCTATGGAAGTAGCTGGTCGCACCGACGAAGAAATTGCCTCAGATGTGCCGCACGTGCTCGAACTTGTCGACCTCGGTCACAAAATGTACAACTTCCCGCACCAACTTTCTGGCGGGGAGAAGCAGCGTGTCGCCATTGCTCGCGCGATTGTGAACCAGCCCGACATCGTTATTGCTGATGAACAGACTGGCAACCTTGATCCCGTAAACACGTACGATGTCGTGCAAATTCTTAAAAAAATTAACGACCTTGGTACTATCGTACTGCTGACAACGCACAACAAGGGAGTAGTCGATACGATTAAGGGTCGAGTTATTACTATGGATAGCGGAAAGATTATTCGCGATGATCCGCACGGTCATTATATTTTGTAACTCTCTTTATACTTATGCTTTGGCTTGCAACAAAACGTGTCATCCGTTCGGGCGTCCTCACATTCTGGAGAAACAGTTTTGTGTCACTCGCATCTCTCCTGGTGATGTTTATCACTCTGTTTGCAATCGGGTCAATCATTTTTACCAATGCGCTCCTTACCAGCACGCTCAATCAAATTAAAGACAAGGTTGATATCAATGTCTATTTCCTCACGAGCGCCCAAGAAGAGGAGATGCTCACTATTAAGCAAACCATTGAGCGCTTGCCCGAAGTTGCTGCTGTTGAATATGTTTCTCGCGAGCAAGCACTGGCTGAATTTAAAACCCGTCACGCAGATGACAGTTTAACGTTGCAGGCACTCGAAGAACTCGATGATAATCCGTTTGGCGCCGTGCTCAATGTCCGGGCCAAAGAACCATCACAGTATGCTGGCGTTGCGGCGTTCCTGAAGGGTAACGATGTCCTTACCGAAAGCGGCGCCCCAATTATTGATCGAGTGAACTATGAGCAAAATAAAGTTGCTATTGATACACTGTCAAAAATTATCGACTCTGGCCGCCAACTTGGTGCCATTATTACCATTGTGTTGGTCTTTCTTTCTGTGGTTATTTCATTCAATACTATTCGACTGGCTATTTACGTCTCGCGTGAAGAAATTGGCATTATGCGTTTGGTTGGGGCAAGTACCACGTACATCCGCGGCCCATTTGTGGTAACGGGTATACTCTACGGCATCATTGCTGGCATACTTACCATCGCGCTCTTTTATCCGTTGGTACTCTGGCTTGGACCGCGCACCAGCGACTTTTTCGCTGGACTAAACCTTACAACCTACTACATCGACAACTTTGTTGAAATTGTACTCGTCATCATTGGGTCAGGCGTTGCTATCGGCTCTGTGTCAAGTTACCTTGCGGTTCGAAAATATCTTAAGATATAGCGATGGCACGAAGTACCAAACCCCGACCGCACAAATATATTTTTGTTGTCGGTGGTGTGATGTCGGGAGTGGGAAAGGGTATTGCTACTGCATCAATTGGCCGCATTCTCCAAGCGCGCGGCCTCAAAGTAAATCCAATTAAAGTCGATCCGTATTTGAACGTCGACGCGGGTACCATGAACCCCACCGAACACGGTGAGGTTTTTGTTTTGAATTCTGGTTTAGAAACCGATCAAGACATGGGCAACTACGAACGCTTTCTCGAAGTCGATCTCTCAAATGATGACTACATGACAAGCGGTATGATTTATAAGTATGTAATCGATAAAGAGCGCGCCCTCGGCTTTCGTGGCAAGTGTGTGGAGGCGATTCCACACGTGACAAACGAAATTGCAAAACGTATTGAGCGCGCGTCAGTGACACATGGTTCTGATGTATCGCTCATTGAAATTGGCGGCACTATTGGCGACTACCAAAACATGCTCTTCATTGAAGCGGCCCGCATTCTTAAAATTAAGCACCCACACGATGTTATTTTTGTGTTGGTGAGTTACCTGCCTATTCCTTCAAAAATTGGCGAAATGAAAACCCGCCCAACCCAGCACGCGGTGCGTATGCTGAACTCGTACGGCGTACAGCCGGATATGATTATTGCGCGTAGCTCAATGCCCCTCGATGCAAAGCGTAAAGAAAAAATTGCACTGTCGTGTAACGTGTGGGAAGAGCGTGTTATCTCAGCGCCTGACATCGAGAGTATTTATGATGTGCCGATTAATTTCGAGCGCGACAACATGAGCGATACGCTGCTCACAGCGCTCAACATGAAGGCGCGCAAGCCAAAGAACGGTTTAAATGGCTGGAAAAAGTTTGTTCATCGCGTGAAGAATCCAACCAAAGAAGTAAGAATTGGTATTGTCGGTAAATATTTTAACAGTGGTGATTTTGTGCTTTCGGATGCCTACATTTCAGTTATTGAAGCGATTAAATTTTCAGCGTACGCACAGGGTGCAAAACCAGTGCTCGAGTGGCTCAATGCAAACGAGTACGAGTCAGCGAAGTCAGTAAAAGATTTAGCACAGTTTGACGGTATTTTGGTACCCGGCGGTTTTGGCGAAACAGGCATTGAAGGAAAAATAAACGCTATTCAGTTTTGCCGTGAGAAAAAGATTCCGTACTTTGGTCTCTGTTACGGCATGCAGCTCATGACTATTGAATTTGCACGAAATGTTGCGGGACTTGGTGGTGCACATACGACTGAAATTAACAAAGACACGCCGCATCCGGTTATCGACATTTTGCCTGATCAGCGAAAAAAGCTTGATGAAGGAAACTACGGCGGCAGCATGCGTTTGGGTGCGTACGATTGTCGTTTGAAAGAAAAAACTGTTGCGCACGAAGCCTATGCAAAACAGAATATTGTCGAACGACACCGCCATCGCTACGAAGTAAACCCTGACTACATCTCTCAGATTGAAGCAGCAGGGTTAATATTCTCTGGTCAATCACCGGATGGTACCCTTATGGAAATTGCCGAGCTCCCGCGCACCGGCACGCACGCCCACCCATTTTTCCTCGGTACACAATTTCACCCAGAATTTTTAGCTCGACCAACAACGCCGCACCCACTGTTTACTGCGTTCATTAAAGCAGCACTGAAGAAGAGAGGGAAGTAGGAAAGAGTTGAAAAACCGCCTCTTTTACAGTATCGTAGTGAAACCCTTGCGGGATCATCTAATGGTAGGATAGCGGTCTCTGAAACCGTTCATCTTGGTTCGAATCCAAGTCCCGCAGCAATCGTTGATTTTATAATGAGATTTCTTCAAAATCTGTTGAAACCGCTCACTTTTTTGGTTCTGCGATTATTTCCGTACACACAGAACATGCCGGACACAGTTACGAAGTCTAGCGGAATACGAGACACGGAGCAGAAGCGGTAGGAAGTCAGCTGTATAAAAATTTGAAGTGAAGGTAAGGTCTAAACATTCCAACCAGGCCACATTTCTGGTATTATCTTCGGTAACTACATGAAAAAGAAAATCCTTATTACTTCGGTATTACTATTTCTTTTGATCGTCACATATTTAGGCTCCTTCATCTTTTCATACGATCGTATACTCCATCACAAAGACAAACTCCTCATTACCGACGTTGCTCGACTCGTTCCTGTAAAAGTGCATTCCGTCGATACACTTAACACCGTTGAAGATCTAAAAAGAGTTGTTGCTGACGCAAAGGAAAAAGGCTTGAAGGTTTCGATTGCCGGTGCCCAGCATAGTCAAGGAGGACATACATACTATGAAGATGCTGTTGTTCTCGACATGACTGCTTTTAATAAAGTACTGAACCTGGATACGAAAACAAAAGTAATCACCGTTCAAAGCGGCGCACGATGGAAAGATATTCAAGCTTACGCAAATCCATACGGATTAGCGGTTAAGGTAATGCAATCTTCGTACGTATTTACTATCGGAGGCACGCTAAGCGCTAATGCGCACGGCAGAGATACGGATACTTCTTCTGTAATAGAGACAGTAAAGTCATTCCGCTTACTTACCGCTGACGACACGATTCTCACTGTGAGCAGGTCTGAAAATTCTGATCTCTTTAAATTGGCGATCGGTGGGTATGGTATGTTCGGCGTTATTCTTGATGTCGATATTCAACTGACTGATGACGAGGTATATGAGCAAAAATCAACACTTGTAGACTACAGGGATTTTCCAGACTATTTTGCAAATAATATTAAAGGCAAAGAAGATATCAACATGTTGCTTGCTCGACCATCGATCGACCCTGATCCAGAATCGTTCTTAAAAGAA
>CAZXUM010000058.1:0-4146 GCA_964644005.1 uncultured Candidatus Saccharibacteria bacterium | reverse complement strand
TTTTATTTTCAAACAGCGCACTTTCGTCGTACGGCTGGGGCGCAAAATAGTAGAGTTCAAGATCGACGAGTTTTCGATCATTTGCTTGTTTTCGCAGCGCTTCAGCTACCGCAATAATTGGGTAGAAATGTCCACCTGTGCCGCCACCGGTTAATCCAATTTTCATGTGTGTCGAGATACGTTAAGCATAATACCAGCCGCTGCGAGTGTGCTTAAGAGCGCTGTTCCACCGTGGCTCACAAAAGGTAATGTGATGCCCGTCAGTGGGAGCACGCCCAACATAGCACCAATGTTTACAAATGCCTGCGACACAATGAGTATAGCAAGGCCAACAACAGTGAGTCTACTGAACGTATCCGGAGCCCTTCCGGCAACAACCAGTGCCCGACAGGTAAATACGATGAACAGTACAATGAGCAGTATTGAGCCAATCATGCCGAATTCCTCAGCGAACACCGCAAAAATTGAGTCGCCGATTGGCTCGGGTAGAAAATTAAATTTTTGAATACTCTGTCCAAAACCTCGTCCGGTGATGCCGCCGTTCCCCACCGCAATCAGTGACTGTTGAATTTGATATCCTGCACCCTGAGAGTCGGCGCTTGGATCAATGAATACAGTCAAGCGTGACAGCAAGTACGGTCGAGTGGCAACGAGCCCAGCAGCAGCAACTAATCCGACGAGAAAAATGAGAAACAAATGGGTCCAGCGGCCGCCGCCAATCAAAAAGATCGCAATGAGGCCGCACGCAAGTACCAGAAAGGTGTCAGTATCAGGCTGCAGCAACAGCACGATACCGGCAAGACCGAGAATAATGCCAAGCGGCAGTAAGCCGTACTTCCACGTTTTTATTTTATCTTTGACGACCGTTACCCAACCAGCAAAATAGAGCACCGTTACTATTTTTAAAAATTCGGACGGCTGAATGGTGGTGAATCCGAGGTTGATCCACCGTGTTGCACCTCCATGGCTAAATCCAATTCCCGGAATGAACACCGCAGCTGTTGCAACGAGCGATCCGGCAAAAAAAACCAAGGCGTACTTTTTCCAAAATTTATACGGAATACGACTAACACCGATGAGAACACCAATGCCAACCACTGCAATGACGAGCTGCTTACCAACAACAACTGAAAAGTTAACTTCGTTTCGTGCAAAAATACCAAGCGCTGCTGATGAAAAGATAAACAAACCGGCAAAGAGCAATAAGAGTACCGATATGAGTAGCGGTCGATCAACAGGTTGCATGTGTCTATTAAAGCCCAACGGCGACAATCATGCCAATAATAGCCATCACAACACCGAGTACCCAATAGCGCATAGTCACTTTGTACTGCGGCCAACCTAAGGCTTCAAAGTGGTGGTGCAACGGAGCAACGTGAAAGAGTTTTTTACCAAGAAATTTTTTTGAGAGGAGCTGTAAAATGTTTGATCCAACAGTAAGTACCAGTGGTAGCGCGACAATCGGAAGCACGATAACCCCGTATCCCCCACCCAATTTGTAATCAGTCATCACCGCAACAACAGCGAGCGTTAAGGTGAGTGCCATACTGCCGGTTTCAGACATGTAGAATCGCGCTGGTGGAATGTTGTACCAGAGAAATGCCAGTATCGAACCAACGAGTACTGCGCAAAATGCAGCGAGGTCAATTTGGTGCTGCATAAATGCAATACCTGCGTAGGCTGCAAATATTGAAGCGAAGATGCCGCCTGCCAAGCCATCGATGCCATCAATGACGCCGCTTGCGTACACTGCAAGCATGATGAGAGCACACAAAGGCACAATAACCCAACCAAGAGTGAGGATATAGCCAAACGGTAACCCAATCATCATGACACCAAGTTTTACATAAAACCACCACCCAACAGCAAGTCCGATGGTGCCAACAATAGCGAGACGTTTTTTGAGTGACAGTCCACCAGAATGGTGGCCACCTGAACCGCGTACTTCGAGGTAGTCGTCAACAAGACCAATGAGTGCACCGAGGAGGAGCGTTGCAAAAGGAATCCAGGTTTGACTGCGGCTCAGGAAATCGAGTTTGTGCGTCAGTGGATTTGGAAAGAATTTTGAGAGCAGCCACATGCCGAGCATAACCACCGTAGCGCTCGCCCAAATAACAATGCCTCCCATGCGCGGCGTGCCAACTTCTTTATCTTTATGCAGCGCGTTAAATACCACAGCGTCAGAACCGTCAGACGCTTTCTTTCCTGCCTTTTGCTTCCAGAGTTTATGCTTGTATAAAAAGTCAGTCAGAATTGGCGTATAGGTAATACCAATAATGAACGCCAGTGCCATGGGAAGAAAAATTTTTATAGCATCGCCGGTCATAGTTATTTGGTATTTTTCAAGAGTTCGTCGGTAGCAGTAACTAATTTTTTAACGTCAATGAATCGGTCGTCATATGTTGAGCCGAGGACGGTGATGATAATAGGATGCTGTAGACCCGCATCATAGGCAACAACTAGATTTCCTCCAGCGAGGGCACTGTATCCCGTTTTTGATGCAAGAATGCCTGGGATTTGACCGACAATTGGATTGGTATTTACCACGATGCGTTGCTGGCCCTCTTCATTAGTGGTAGTGAATGTTGGTTGTGCGGTAACTTCAAGCACATCAAGGCGGTTTTTCAGTATGTACGCCATGAGCTGACTCACGTCGTGTGCCGAACCGTATGCTCCTGCCTCCTGCTCGTCAGTATCAAGACCTGTTTCGTTAGTAAATTGCATGCTCGTGAGCTCGAGCTCATCTGCTTTTGCATTCATCTTTGAGACAATGTCATGCGACGACGCGCCTGGTTGGCCAGTGAGAAATGCTGCTGCGGCTCCGGCGAGTGCGTGTGCGCCATCGTTTGAAGACATCACCAAAGTGAGATCACGAAGGGTTCGAGCCTGCCAAATCTCGCCGTTGGTAAAGCCGCTGTCGCCTTCTTCGCTCACTGCTTCAGCAGAAATAGCCACGGTGCTATTTTCGGGAAGAATTTCTGACGCAGCGAGTGCGGTCATTATTTTTGTAATAGATGCGAGTGGCAGCGCTGTGTCAGCATTTTTTGCGTAGAGTGTTTCGCCCGTATTAACATCTAAAATGTGCACCGCATGTGCCTGAATACCGAGTGAATCGTACACGCGGTCGTCGTGAACTGACGAGTCCTGTGTCACCGTATCGACGCTACTTCCACCCGTTGGTATTGGTATCGCGGGTGTTGCGTGATCGGCCATAAAAATGAGGGTCAGACAAATAGCTGACACCCCCACAGCCGAAAGAAGAAACATTCTATGCCACTGACTCGGGTGATTCTCGTGTTGCTGCTCCATGTGATTGTGATTGTTGAATTAACGCTGCGATATCAGAAAATTCAGGTAATTCCTCTGGGCGAGAAATGCCAAGATAACGGAGTGTATCTATTGTAGCACGGTACATGCTCACGCGTTGATCCTGTGGATTGTCAATGCGTTCGACCAGTCCCCGGATAAGCAGATTGCGTAAAATAAAGTTTGAATTCACCCCGCGGATGTAATCGATATCACGCCGAGCGAGCGGTCCGCGGTATAAAATAATAGTAAGCGTTTCTAATCCGGCTTTGCCGAGGTCTTTGATGAGATCTTCTTTCGTTATGTGCTCAATGAGTGCCGCAGCAGCTGGAGCGGTCACCATTTGCACGGTGTCGCCGACGTGTACGAGCTGCACTCCCCGCTCGGTGAGGTTGATTGCAAGTACGGTAAGCGCTTCGGTAACCTGTTGGGATGTGATTTGTGTCAGTTCAGCCAGTCGCGCATGCGTCACTGGCTCGGCTTTGAAAAAAAGGATTGCTTCAAGTTGTGCGGGAAGGTTCATAGTGTGTCTGGTGGCCAGCGTTACGTATACCGCGGCGTACTCACCTGCTGGGTTTCCATGTGAATATCGCCGAAATCTTTTTCTTGTTGTACTAATATAATACCTTGCTTCACCAATTCGAGCATTGCCAAAAAGCTGACGATAACGTGCACTCGCTCGGCTTTTCCGTGTGCTGAAAAATCTTTAAAGCTCATTTTAAGCCCTTGCGTAACGCGTTCGGTGAGATTGATAATCATTTCTTCGAGCGAAATTACTTGCTTCACGATTACCTGCGGCAACTTCTCTTTTTTTGGCAGTCGATCGAGCATGGCACGCAT
>CAZXUM010000057.1:0-4281 GCA_964644005.1 uncultured Candidatus Saccharibacteria bacterium | reverse complement strand
CAGCTGAATCCCGCATTGTGCTTGAGTCTGTGTCGCTGCTTGATAAAAAGTATGGCGAGATCGTTACCATGCGATACGTCCATGATCTGTCACCGAGAGAGATAGCGGTTATCATCGGTGAAACAGAAAACGTCGTCTCCGTCCGACTCAACCGAGCACTCAAAATGTTGAGAGAGCAGCTGCACATTACCTAGACCACACTTACTTTAATGAACGAATCATTCGAACAATTTAATAGCTCTTGGAATAACGAACGTCTCGACCCACACGAGAAGGCGATTATCCGTGCACGAATTCAGAATTACATGGCGCACATGCCGGTGCCGTCAACAATAGTTCCGCACGTTTCTGCGTGGAGTATTGTTTCTGCCTTCCGTGATTTTCAATTCAAAGTTGTACCTATCGCGCTCGTTACCGTGCTTGTTCTCAGTAGTGCTGTTTCAGCAGCGGCCGAAGAGACAGTACCTGGTGACGTTCTCTATTTTATTAAGACCTCAGTAAACGAAGGAGTAAAAGGAGCGCTCGCTATTTCAAACGAATCAGAAGTACGCTTTCATGTTGAAGTCGCTGAGCGTCGTCTCGAAGAAACCGAACAACTGGCCGTTGAAAATCGCCTTACACCCGAGGTAACTGCCGATCTCAACACTCGTTTTAGTAAACATGCTGCAAATGTAAAAGAGGGAGTTAAAAAGCTCGAAGAGGACGACAACCTTGAAGCTGCAATATCAATTGCCTCAGATTTTGAATCATCACTTACTGCACACAAAACTGCATTCGAAAAAATTGCTGCAGCAGAAACAACACCTCAGCCGGGACTTGAAAACGTGACACTCGCTGTCACTGCCGAAGTAGCAACGGTTGCATCTGTCCGTAAAAATGTTGAAGAAAAAGTAAAAATGGAAGTTCGACCGTCTCGTGCAAAAAAATCAGCTGCCGAAAGCAAGCGTACACTCGAGTCGTTATTTGCTGCGCTCGGTGAATTGCTTACTCCTGAACCCACTTCTGAGCCGGTAGAAACCGAAGTTATCACTGTGGCCACCACATCTGCAACAACTACCCCAGTTGCAAGCACTATTGAAGTCGCTGAGCCTATTACCCACATGACACTTACCGGAATCATTGAAGGTGAGTCAATCGATGTCATCACACTCGCCACCACATCTGCAACAACTACTCCAGTTGCAAGCACTACTGGGTTCGTTATTCCATCAACTGAACACGCATCTGCAGATGTTACAGTAAAAGTACAAGCGGCAACATCGGCCTACAACCAAGGTATCGAAAAATTGAGCGACCAAAAATACGGTGCAGCATTTGTTGAGTTTGAACGTGCAAAACGTCTCCTCGAAGAAGCAAAAACTGCAGTAGTTGCGGATAAGAAACTTCCGTCAGCGGCAGAGTAGGGTACACTTAACCCTATGTACGCACTCGATGCGGTTATTGCCCAAGGTATACCAACTCTCATAACACCGTTTCTAACAGCGGTGTTTATTTCATTGACGCACCTGGGTGATTGGCACGTCATTATTTCTTTTACGTTAATTGTTTCTGGATACTACATGTTGACCCACCGTCCAACATACGTGTATTTGCTCGCAACACTCATGTTGGCATGTATTGTGGTGCTCGGGCTCAAATTTGCTATCGGCCGACCGCGGCCTGATATTGCACAGCTCATTTTAGTGGGATCAGCAGATACGTCATTTCCAAGTTGGCACGCTGCGCTCTCGCTGACATTCTATGGTTACCTCGCCTATTTATATATTTCTGCTTCAGTGCGAACACACCGCCGGCTGCTGGTTATTTCCCGGACAACAATCCTCATTTGGATTGTTGGTTTTCACGAATCTACCTCGGTGTCCATTGGCTCTCTGACATAGTTGCAGGATGGCTCATTGGATTGTGCGTCCTGGTACCGATGATTACGTTCTCGCAAAAAAAGTTATACAACACTAAGGCCTAACTGTCAGCACAGTCGGAAGCTTCTAAAACGTCATGGTATACTGGCAGATATTTAATCAGTAGTAATCAAAAAGTATGAGCATTTCAGAAAATAAATGGTTTCGGATTTCAGCAACGGCGCTCGTGGTTGTTGCTGGTTTGTACGTTCTCACGCTGACACTCCTCACTTGGAAAGAAGGACGCGGATCAGCAGTCGATGGTGTCCCAACAATTTCAGTTTCAGGAACAGGAGAAGTGTTTGCGGTGCCCGACACTGCAAGTTTCACTTTTAGTGTTAGCGAAGAAGACAAAAGTGTAAAAGTTGCACAAGGGCGGGCAACAACAAAAATAAATGCAGCGATCGATTATCTCAAATCAAAAGGTATTGAAGAAAAATTTATTAAAACTGTCGGCTACAATGTGTATCCGCGATACGACGCAGTCCTTCCACGACAGTGTACACAGTTCTCATGTCCACCCTCACAGCAGGTTGTCTCTGGCTACGAAGTACAGCAGAGTATTGAGGTGAAAGTCGAAGATCCAACGCTTGCCGGTGAATTGCTTACTGGTATCGGCATTATCGACATTTCAACGGTGAGCGGTATTACATTCACGGTTGATGACGAACAAGAACTCCAGCGCGAAGCTCGTCAGAAAGCGATTGTTGATGCAGAGGCGAACGCACGTCAACTTGCTCGCGATCTCGGTGTACGGATTGTTCGCATACGCTCATTTAACGAAAACGGCGGTGGGTACCCATACCCACTGTACGCTCGAGCAGAAATGTCATCTGACGGAAAGGCGACAAACCAAGCACTTCCACCACAGGTTCCAACCGGTGAAAATAAAATCTCATCCACAGTGTCAGTTGTGTACGAAATCCGCTAGGCGATATACTTACGGTTGTTAGTCAATTAATCATCTGTATGGACAACAATCAAAAACATATCTCAGTGATTGGCGGATCACTTCTCGTCATCGGGGCTCTCACGCTCGCAAGCGTTACAGTCTCGACCGCTATTACCTCATCGACCGATTTAGCTGCAGCAGTCCCGCTCTTTACTCGTCCTCCGGCGGCACAAGTGCGACCAATGATGGATGCGCAAGTAGGCGGTACGATGGTCCAGCAGGCTCGTGTCGAAGCGGCAAAGGACGGAGTCATTGTTCCGGCACACATGATTGCCGATCTCTGTCGTGCAGCTAAATTCGACCAAGCAGCAGATACCCGTGCAGAAGTGAAGGAGACAATGATGCAGACTGGCGCAAAAGCTCCGTACCCTGCACCAAAGCCACTTCCGCCGAAGCCACTAAACACAACAAACACAGCACCAGTGCAGTAGTACGTTGACATTACGTATCCAACTGGTAGTATTAAAAGGTGCCCACGGGGGCGCTTTTTACTATACAATTGTGAGATATGAAAATTGTTGATTACATTCGAGACACAAAAGGGGAACTTAAACACGTAAGCTGGTTGCCAAGCCGAATGGTTGTTGGCTACACCGTGCTCGTAGTAGCTGTTGTTATTGCAGTGTCACTCTTTCTCGCAGTATTCGATGGGGGCTTCGGCTATCTCATTGAACGCTTCGTTTTAGGTATTCGTTAAGCCATATCCATTCCATGTCGAAACAAAAAATTGATGAAGGACGAAATTGGTACGTCATCCATACTTACGCAGGGTATGAAAATGCGGTTGCTCGAAATTTGAAGCAGCGCATTGAGTCTCTTGGCATGGAAAATAAAATTTTTGCAGTGATTGTTCCGACAGAAAAGAAAATTAAAATCAAAGCGGGAAAACGTGTTGAGGAAGAAGAAAAAATTTACCCAGGCTACGTACTTGTAGACATGGTTGTTGATGATGACTCATGGTATGTCGTCCGCAACACTCCGCGTGTTACCGGTTTCGTTGGTTCTGGAGTGTATCCGGTACCGATCGACCAGAAAGAAGTTGATTCACTCTTTGGCCGTATGCAGGCTGATACCATTAAACACACCATTGATTTGCAGGCAAATGAGCCGGTGGTGATTGTCGATGGTCCGTTTAAGGATCTCGAAGGAAAAGTGGCTGGTGTCGACGAAGACCGTGGCAAGGTTAAGGTGTTAGTGAACATGTTCGGCCGCGAAACACCGGTAGAGCTCGATTTCTTGCAAGTGAAGCGCATTTAAGATAGGCTATTCTAACTGCTCAAACGCACCCGATTCTATGGCAAAAAAAATCACAAAAAAACTAAAACTTGTTATTCCTGCTGGTAAGGCCACACCTGGTCAGCCGCTTGGTCCAACTCTCGGTCAGGCTGGCGTTAACATTGGTGGGTTCATTAAGGAATTCAACGATAAGAC
>CAZXUM010000056.1:922-4285 GCA_964644005.1 uncultured Candidatus Saccharibacteria bacterium | reverse complement strand
AAATATTACTGCGGTGCTATGGTTTTAACTGACACATTCATGCGCACTTGCCACAAAGACACCCTCTTCGCCGGTGTCACTACTGAACCAGCATCAACACGCTCGAAGCTCACTTCTGCAACATGTAGTTCGTACGGCACGTGTTCAATGAGAACCAGCAAATGATTCACCTGGTTCCAACTCCCCTTTCCACTGACATTGAGAGTAACTGTTGCAGATTTCTCAGCCACATTATCAACCACAACCGGGATGCCAGTACTGTCGCCGATTGATTCAACAAATTCAATAAAATCAACAATTTGTTTTGGATCAACTAAGTGATCGTTGAGCGAAGTAATTGAGTCGTGTGTTTCTTCAACCAGTGTGCGCAGTCCGCTTTCTTGTACTTGCTCCTGTTCTTTTTGGACAAGTGTCTCTTGGAGAGTTGCCACTGCCGCTGAACCGGTTTTGATATTCCACGCAACTAGCCCAATACCAATGAGCACTGCTGCAAGTCCGATAGAAAGGACAACAATAGTTGTTGAGCGTGTGTGTTTCATGGCAAGAGTATCTCAACGGTAAAATCGATGTCTTTTGCTTTCGCAAATACTGACACAGGAATGTTCACTGAGCGCACACCAGGAATTGTTTCAAGCGCTGTTTCGAATGCCCGAAGCGACTCGCGGGTAGTGGCGTTTCCGGTCATACGAGCAACGGTTTGGGCAGTGTCGATATCAGCAACGAGCGTAATTGCTCCAATAGTTACACCCGCTGGTTTCTGCGCAGTGATGAGCCGTACCTGTGTTGAGAGTGTCTCGGGTGTGCTGGTACCTAAAAAGATTTTCAGGGTATTTTGAGCATAGGTGACATCGGCAGTGACGTCAGCAAATGATGTTTGTGTTTGAGCAACCGTTGCATCAATTGAGTTTTGTAAGAGTGCTCGATTTTGACGAATAACAATGAGCGCCGGTACGAGGGCAACAAACACCAGCGACGCACAGCAGAGTGCCGCAATAAGTGCGAGAGCTCCAATGCGTTGTCGGTACAACTTCTGTAGGTCGTGTATGTGCTCTGATGGTAACAAGTTAAACATGTCGGTGTATGAGGAGTGATTCTTGGGCAAGGCCGATAGTAGCTGCAAAATTGAGCGAGTCTGCACGCGACACTGCCGGCACATACTTCCGACCAAGCGCTGCGGTTGCCCACACATTGCCTACCGCAGCAGGTATTTTTGCATGTGCTGAAAGGGCGTCACTGATACCGGGAAACAACGCATCATCTCCAACCAGCACCATACCTTTAAGTTGCGCATCAACTGGCTGCGCTTGCCCACCTTGTCCGCCCTGCCCTGTTTGGCCGTATGAACGCCAATAGTTGAGCAGCTTATCGAGCTCGTCTTTAATAACCGAGAGACTGGCCATAACCGTAAGCTGCAGTTCGTCTGGAATTGGTTCTTGTCCGGATATGAGCTGGTGTTTTTTTGTGTGCGCTGTTGCACGATCGAGATTAAAATATTTTTCAATGAGTGAGGTGAGTGATCCTCCATCAACCGTTACCGACGACGAAAATTGCACGACGCCGGCACGGGTAAGGGCGAACACTGTTTTGGTGTGACCGAACGATACAATGAGCATGTTTGATCGGTCAGTAGCATCGGTGAGTGCTTGGGCAATAGCCTGAGATTCAGCATTAAGGGATATGACAATGAAGCCGGCAGCGGTAAATAATGACACGTAGGTATCAACAATTTTTCGCGGTGCCACAACAACACTTACTTGCACCTGCCCATTTTGAGCATACTCAGTTGCTGCAAAATCGAATATTGCTTCGTCGACAGAGAGCGGCACGTTTTCTTGAATAGTTGATTCAATAACAGTGTGCATTTCACTCACCTTTCCTTCGGGAACGTGTGTTCGGTATAAATACGTTTGTTCTTCTGGTAGCGAAATGTGTACATACTGCACACCTAGTTTTTCGCGGAGTGCGGTGAGTATCTGTATAAATTTTTTGTTGTCTTTGACAACACCCCGCTCTATAAGACCTCGCTCAAGGGGTATTTCCGCAAAAGCAGCCACCGTATTGGTACGGCCATGCTCCTTAAACACCAACCCACGAATAGTGGAATCAGTTACGTGCACGCCAGCGGCACGCATACGTAAAAATTGAGGCGGCGGGAAGAACTCAAAAAACATAGGTGTGCTAATTATAGCACCACCGACAATAGTGGGCCTACGAAAGTTGTGTCCCCGGTGGAATATGTGCCGGAACATCGAACAGATGTACCGCTGTCCCCGGTGGAGTATCTGGCGCAGAGACCGCAAGAATCATTCCGTTACTCTCAAGACCCTTTAGCGTGCGCGGTACAAGGTTTGCCACAAACGGAAATTGTCTACCAATCAACACTGACGGATCAGGGAAGGTGCCCGCAATGCCAGACACAATCTGCCGCGGCACTGGCTCACCCATTTCTACCGTGAGCTTTACGAGCTTGTCCGTTTCGGGAACACGCTCTGCAGCTAGAACTTTACCGACACGAAGCTGCACAGCCTTAAATTGATCGATTGAAATTTTTGTTGATTCGTTAATGTTTGGTTCGTCCATATTCATATATTGTACGTATTGTACGTTAGTGCGTCTCCAAAAAACGCTGCAAAATAATAGCGGCTGCAGCAGCATCGAGCAACTGTGGCGGCATGTTGTTTCCCTGCACCCGAGCAGCCTCGATACTTGAGAGCGACTCACTCATATAGTGCACGGTAAAGCCGAGCTGCTCAAGCATGCTTTTGCAGATGCGAATATCGGCCATCACGGCATTGTCCTCACCCGTTGCTGCTTTTGATTCACCAAGCACAATGTGTGAAATATTTTTTTCAGTACCGATACGCTTGATTGCGTCGTATGTAGTATGATCGTTCGGAATAACTGCATGCGGAAACGCAACACGACCAGCGTCATCTGAAACAGCCAACCCGATGCGCTTGGTACCAAAGTCAATGCCGAGATACTTCATACCACTTACGCTACCACGTAGCACTGTGCATTTCCATGTCGCATACGAACACACCAATGCTACACTATGTATATGCTCACGAATCGCCTCGAATCATTTAGCGATGGAGTATTTAGTGTTGCGATCACCCTCTTGGTGCTCAACATTGTTATTCCCGCCCAAACAACGAGCGACACGCTCTCTGCCACACTCATGTCGCTCTGGCCAACGATCATTACCTACGTTGTTACTGCAATCCTTGTAGGTATTTTTTGGATTTGTCATCACATTATGTTTAAGTTTATTGTAAAAGCTGATCGAAACCTTTTCTTGCTCAACATTTTTTTGCTGGTGTGTGTTGGCGCACTTCCCTTTGCTGCAAGCATCATTGCAAA
>CAZXUM010000056.1:0-912 GCA_964644005.1 uncultured Candidatus Saccharibacteria bacterium | reverse complement strand
CAGCATCACCTACGTGGGGGTATGGAAATACGCACGAGTGCACGGAAACCTCACGTCGGAGTTGCTGACACCTGAAATTGCCCGCATTGCTACCTTGGCAATAAGTATTGCTCCAATTGGATACGCAATCGCCATACTCATATCTCTTATCAACCCTGCATACGGCTTAATGATGTATTTAATTATTCCGTTAGTGTACGCACTGCCCGGACCAATCGATCAATTAGTGGAGAAATAATTTTTTTCTGGTAGTATTCCCTGTACCACATATGTGGCATGGAGGGATGGCAGAGTGGTTGAATGCACCAGTCTTGAAAACTGGAATATCCTAACGGGTATCGTGAGTTCGAATCTCACTCCCTCCGCCAAAAAAAGTGCCAGCTTCTTGCCGGTGCTTTTTATTGTTACTATTGACAGTATACACAATACATTATATTATATAAAAAGTTAACGTGGTGAATGGAAGTAGCCACATACATAGAAAGGGCAGCTGATCCAGATGGAAAAGACAACTCTCGTACGTCCGGTGTCGTTGACCAGTTTATACCCAACACCCGAGATCTTGATGATCGCCAGCGCGAGATACATGGGTGATGAAACCTACCCTACTGTCGAACTGGCCTTGTACGACAGGGATTTCGACGCCGGCGATTCCGATGGACGCTTAACCGGGGAAACTGAATTCCTCCTATACAAGGTGCGTCAGTTTTTCCCGAGCTCCGGCTGTGGAATGATCATGATCTCGGATTCGGATTATTCGGATACAGGAGGAACGATTCAGTCCGCCGAACCCGGCCTCCAGAACTTTGTCGGCAGAAGGGCAACTTGGTTTTCAGCCGGTGAAGACAGGAGCGATATTATCCTCGTGGTTTGGCGGGACGAACCGAATTTCGATGTGCTCAAGAATCATCG
>CAZXUM010000055.1:2741-4302 GCA_964644005.1 uncultured Candidatus Saccharibacteria bacterium | reverse complement strand
GTTAGAGATTGGACGCGGCTCAGGAAACAATTATTGTGCTGTACCACCTTATTCGTTTTGTATTTGGTGCTGAGACGCTCGCGTTCGGACTCTTCGGTACACAAACACAAAATATGGTTGGTTCATGGAATGATTTGGGTATTTTTGCAACACTGATATCGTTGCTCTCACTGCTCACGTTGATATTCGTGCCATTTAAGGGTGTTGCTCGAGTTGTTACCTATGTTCTTCTTGCTCTGTCGCTCGCATTCGTGCTGCTCGTTAATTATCCGTTGCTCTGGTACATCATTGGTGCCGCTGGTCTCATGGTGGGCCTCTACGCAGCAATAAAAAAACAACCTCGAAATCTGCTGGTGACTGGCGCAGTTGTGCTTGCGGTCGCGATTCTCGGTATTACCCTTGGCTCGACGATAGTGAACACGTTCTCTCGTGTTGTTCCTATCTCTGTTGTTGAGGCTCGACCAGGATGGTCAGTGACCTTCGATATCGGAAAGCGCGTATTTAACAGTGGTCAATATCTCGGTTCTGGTCCAAATCACTTTATGTATGAATGGCTGCGCCTCAAACCTATCGAAGTGAATGCCAATCAGTATTTTTGGAACACAGACTTTATTTACGGTGTTGGGTATGCGCCGTCGTTCCTAATTACCACAGGATTTTTGGGTGTTGCAGCATGGCTCTTGATACTTGCAGCAGTGTGCATGGCTAGCTTCCGTGCAATTCGTCACAAAACGACAAACGTCATGAGCACCTACTTCCTTAATACCTCAATGGTTGGTGCGGTGTTCCTCACGCTTGCTGTTGTGTTGTACATGCCAAGTCTCACTATTATCGGCTTGTGGTTTGCATTCCTTGGATTATTTGTTGCAGCGTTGTCTCGTGAAGGACTGATTCGCGAATGGCGCATTGAACGGGGAGAGGGTATTCGTGGAAAAGTGATGTTTGTAGTACTTGGAGTACTCACGCTCATTGCTGTGCTGTTCTTTGTTGTCGGTGGCACACGTATTGCTGCGAACATGCTTGCACAGCGTGCTGTCTTTGCGGCAAATACGACTGGTGCAACGGTACAGCCACTCCAAACACTCGATCGAGCAATTAGCCTCGCGCCAACATCGCTCTACTACCGAACGCAGGCATCGCTCTACTACGCGCAGTTATCACAGGTTGTTGCTAAGGCAAACGCTGCAGGATCAACAGCGAGCGAAGCAGATACCGAAGCCCTTCGCACTGAATTTCAGGCTGCATTTGCTGGCATGAACCAGAGCATTCAGTTTGCTATTGAAAAAAATCCATACGATTACCAAAATTACCTACTCGCAGCAAATGCGTACGCAACGCTTGCTTCGCTCGGAAATACTGTTGAATTCGATAACGCAGTACTCGCACTCCAAAAAGCAAAAGAGTTTAACCCAACAAGTCCGCTCATCCCACTTGCACAAGCGCGCATTGAGGCAGGCAGAAATAGACTCGACAGTGCTGAAACATTTATTACCGAAGCGATTGAGAAAAAGCCAAACTACATTGATGCATACTTCTTTCTTGCCCAAGTACAGGTTGCAAA
>CAZXUM010000055.1:0-2731 GCA_964644005.1 uncultured Candidatus Saccharibacteria bacterium | reverse complement strand
CAGCAGCAATAGTGTCGGTTGAAAAAACGATTGCAATTGAGCCAACAAATCCACTGCTCCGATTTCAGCTCGGATTGCTCTATTACAATACAAAAGCCTATCGTACGGCGGCAACCGCACTTGAGCAGGCAGTTACGCTGACACCAGTGTATGCAAATGCTCGTTACTTCCTTGGCTTAACCTACGAAAAACTTGGCCGTACCGCAGAGGCTCTCGAACAGTTTAAAGCTGTTGCTGAAACAAATCCTGAGAGCGAAGAAGTCAAAAAAATTATTGCAAACCTGAATGCCGGCCGGGCACCACTCTCGGGTATTGAAGCAGAATCTGAACCGGAAGTAGCTGATGAACTACCGGTAACAGAAACCGAAAACTAGCATGGTGCCGCGGGTGTTTGGATTTCTCCAGAAAGAAATAACCAGTATTCACGTTGCGGCATTTGTGTTGGGAGGAGCAGCGCTGGCGTCACAGTTGCTTGCACTCGTGCGCGATAAGTTGCTCGCATACCAATTTGGCGCGAGTGCAACCCTCGACCTCTACTACGCCGCATTTCGTATACCAGACGCTATTTTTGCAACGGTTGCGTCGCTCGTGTCGCTGTCTGTCCTCATTCCGTTTTTGTCTGAGGCAATAGCTAAGGGTAACGAAGAGGCGAGAAAATATATTGACCAGGTATTTACCTTGTTCATGATTTTGATCACGGTAGTCATTGGCGTGGCGTGGCTGGTGGTGCCGCAGATAAATACACTCCTCTTTCCAGACATTACCGCTGCATACGCCGCCGAACTAGCGCTCCTCGCACGCATACTGCTCTTGTCGCCATTATTTTTGGGTATTTCAAACCTCTGTGCGAGCATTACACAAACACATAGCCGCTTTGCTATGTATGCTGCGAGTCCGATACTCTATAACTTGGGAATTATCGGCGGTATTGTGTTTCTGTATCCTACATTTGGTATCCAAGGATTGGCGTACGGTGTTGTTATTGGCACAATTCTCCACATGGCGATTCAGCTACCGTTCCTTATCCAGAACGGTCTCTTGCCGCGGCTGACGAAGTCAATTTCATTCAGCCGCATTCGCGACATGGTTACTATTTCATTGCCGCGAACGCTCACCATTTCTGCTGCTGAACTCGCTGAACTCGTATTAGTATCGCTTGCGTCGCTCTTTACTGTCGGATCAGTTACTATTTTTACCTTTGCGTGGAACCTGCAGTCGGTGCCGCTTAGTATTATTGGAGTGAGCTATTCGCTGGCGGTATTTCCAACCCTTACGCAACTGTTTACCAAAGGCAGCATGCCAGAGTTTACTGAACGATTGAGTACTGCTGCTCGGCACATCATTTTCTGGTCGGTACCGATTACAACAATAGTTATTATTCTCCGTGCGCACATTGTGCGTATCGTGCTCGGAGCAGGAGCGTTTCAGTGGACCGAAACGCGACTGACCGCAGCAGCCCTCGCGCTCTTCGCGGTGTCGCTCGTGCCACAGGGATTATCGATGCTCTTTGTTCGTGCACACTATGCACGTGGCAAAACACAGGTGCCGCTTATCATTAATGCCAGTACCTCGATAATTATTGTTGTGCTCGGTGTTGGTATAACAACCCTATTACCAACAATGCCCGCGATTCAAGCAGTCATTGAACGATTGTTTCGCGTGACTGACGTACAGGGAACAGATGTGTTGGTGTTGCCACTCGTATACACCATCGGCATGTACCTTAACGTGATTGTCCATTGGATATACACAACCCGCGCATTGCCGACATTCGGAAAGCCGGTGCTCCGAACTATTGGAAATGGCATTGCTTCAGCTGTTATCGGTTCGTTCGCAACCTACACAATGCTCGCAGCCTTCGGCCCTGTTGTTGACCTCCGAACTGTTATTGGCGTAGCGCTCCATGGAACCGTTGCTGGCATCGTTGGCCTCGGTGTGACACTTGCAGTACTCACCGCACTCAAAAGTGAAGAGCTTGCAGCAACATGGACCACGTTCAAAACAAAGATCAAACGAACGCCGGTCATTGCGCCAGACCCAACTCTTCAGTAAGATGCGATGATGACTCCAACACGGATTCGAAACTTCTCAATTATCGCCCATATTGACCACGGCAAGAGCACCCTCGCAGACCGCCTCCTCGAGGCTACGGGCACTATTCCAGAACGAAAAATGCGCGAGCAGGTGCTCGATAGTATGGAGCTTGAACGCGAGCGTGGTATCACTATTAAAATGCAACCAGTCCGCATGCTCATGAAGCACGAGGGAACTGACTACGTGCTCAATCTCATCGACACACCGGGACATATCGATTTTTCGTACGAAGTATCGCGTGCACTTAAAGCAGTAGAGGGGACACTGCTTTTAGTTGATGCAACGCAAGGAGTACAGGCACAAACGCTCACGACGCTTGCTATGGCTCGAGAGCTCGGACTCACCATCATTCCGGTGGTCAGTAAAATTGATTCACCGCTCGCCCGTATCGATGACGTGAAGGCAGAAATGGTGAAGTTACTCGAGTGCTCGCCCGATGATGTGTGTTTAGTATCTGGTCGCACCGGTGAGGGTGTACCTGAACTACTCAACCAAATAATTAAACGCATTCCTGCGCCGCACGCCTCTGAAACAGCGAGTGTTGTTGCTGCAATTGCGACCGGACCACGCACCTCGCGCTCACTCATTTTCGATTTTCAGTATTCAAACCACCGTGGCGTTATCGTCTATGTCCGTG